>JAGOHQ010000111.1 GCA_017996075.1 Aliarcobacter sp. | reverse complement strand
AAAAAAATTCCACAAGACTTTTTACGAAGAAAAGAGTTGGTTTTTTTTAGAGAAGAGGGAATTTGCAATAGATGTGGGAATATTATGGATAAAATACAAAAAAGTTCTATAATTTTGGCTCAAGAAAGTGGTGAAAATGGAGGGTATAATATTGAAAATCTTATACTACTTTGTTCAAGTTGTTATAATCTTACACAAAATCAAGATAAGAGTTTTTCAGAAATTCCTCTTAGAATCAGAGATGATTTATACGACTTGATTTAGATATTTCATATTTAATTTATGACAAATTTTTATACCATAAAGATAGATTATCCACGAAATATAAATCCATAAAATAGAGAAAAGTAAAGTTGAAAGTGAGCCATAAATTGTTGTATATGTTTTGTTGTAAACAACATAATATATAAAAAGATTTTTTGTAATACTCAAAGTTGTTAAAGTCAGAAATGATGATATAAAAGCTGCCTTTGTTGAGATAAATTTGTTTACACTCACTTTAAATAGAGCAAAAAAGATAAGCCAAGTAAATAAGAATAATAGAATTTTCTTAAACAAATTACTATCATAAAAACTAAGAAGTAAATTTAAAACAATAAAAATAGCAGGAAACACTATAAAAAAGATTGTGTATATAAAAAATGATTTATATATTTCTCTTCTTGTTGTTTGATGTATTTTATTTACAATATAGTCATAATCTTTGAAAAACATAATATATACAAAAAGCATATAAAATATTCCTACAAATCCTAATTTATCAGAGTTTGATATAAAATTTTTTAGAGTATTTACAATTTCATCAGAGTGTGTAGGGTTTAGAAAATTTAGTAAAAAATTTGTAAACATATCAAGATATGAGTTAAACTCTTGAAATTGTGAAATAATAGCAATTCCAAGAGCAATTATTGGTAGTATTGAAAATATAGTAAAGAAACTAAGACTTGCAGCATAGTAGCTTGTGTCATCATTAAAAAATGTTTCAACTGCTACAAATAGCTTTTTGGAAATAGTATTTTTACTATTTTCCAATTTATAATCCCATTTTAAATGGATTTAAAATATTGTTTGGATCAAAAGCTTTTTTGATATTTCTAAAAAGATTCATTTCAGCCTCTGTAAAAGCAATATTCATAAATGGTGCTTTTGATATACCAATACCGTGTTCACCACTTAAAGTTCCACCCATATCTACAACTAGTTGGAAAATCTCTTCAATAGCTTTATGACCATCAGCCATCTCTTTTTCATTTGTTTTATCTTTTACCATAACATTTACGTGAATATTTCCATCTCCAGCATGTCCAAAACAAGGAACTTGGAAACCATATTTTTCACCAATTTTATAAATCTCATCTAAAGCCTCTGGAAGTTTACTTCTTGGAACACTAATATCTTCATTTAATTTTTTTGTTCCAAAAACCATAGTTGCTGGACTTGCATTTCTTCTTGCAAACCATAGTTTTTTACCTTCTTCTTCATCTTGTGCCACAATAAAATCTATTGAGCCATTCTCTTTAAATGACTCTTTTAAAATATTTAATTGGTCTTCAATTTCAGCCAAACTAGAAGCATCTACATCTCCAATTAAAATCCCACCAGCATTTTCTGGCAATGAAACTTGAGGAAACTTTTGCTTTAAAGCTTTTATTACAAGTGAATCTAAAAACTCCATAGCAACAGGATTTGCTCCACTTGCAAGTGATTTAAAAACAGCCGTCATAGCACTATTTACACTTGGAAAAACTCCCATGTAAGTTTTTTTGAATTTTGGTTTTGGAATAAGTTTTAAAGTAATTTCAGTGATAACTGCCAAAGTTCCTTCGCTAGCTATTAAAATACCAGCAACATTATAACCAGCAACATCTTTAATAGTTTTTTTACCAGCAACGATAATATCACCATTTGGTAAAACTGCTCTTAGTGCCATCACATAATCTTTTGTAATACCATATTTAGCAGCTCTCATACCTCCAGCATTTTCACTTACATTTCCACCAAGTGTTGAATACTCTTCACTTGCAGGATCTGGAGGATAAAATAGACCTACTTCTTCAACTGTTTTTTGAAACTGCATATTTATAACTCCTGGTTGAACAACTCCAACCATATTTTGCATATCAATTTCAAGTATCTTATTCATATGTCTTTCAAGTGATAGAATAATTCCACCATTTGAAGGCAATGCTCCACCTGTAAATCCACTTCCAGCACCTCTTGGTACAATTACTACTTTATTTTCATTACAATATTTTAGTATATCACTTACATCTTGTTCGTGTCTTGGAAAAACAACAGCATCTGGCTCAAAACGACTTCTTGTAGCATCGTAGCAAAAAGCTATTAGATGAGCTTTATCAGTTTTGATATTCTCATCTCCTACAATAGAAGTTATGTACTCTAAATGTTTTTTATCAATCACTATTTAACTCCCAAAAGTTGCTTATAGTAGTTGTCATAACTTGAATCATCTATACCATCTTCATTTAAACCTAATACATCTGATACTATAGGAATATTTTTAAGATCAATTAATGGTCCTTTTATCTCTTCAACTCTTGTAAAGAATGGTAACTGTTTTTTAGAAGAGCCAATTTGTAAACTATAACTATCTAGTAGAGTAAATGTTTTTGCATCATAGATAAATATTTTTCTATTTAATACAATAAAAATAGTTCCTAAATTTTGCTCAATTGCAAACTTTTGGAAATCTTCAATTCTAGGAAGTGGTTGATTTTGAAATTTTAAAGATGCTGCAAATAAGTCTGGATGTATAAAATTATTTTGTGCAAAATCATCTTTTACTGCTTTATAGTTATTAAAATCAGGAGCTATAAGTAAAGATTGGTCATACATATAGTTTAAAAGTAAAATATCACCTTTTTCAACTACTCTATTTGTATTAGGAATTGCATCTTGTTTTAAATCATCAAAAGCAAAATATTCAATAACAGAACTTTTTTCATTTGAGCTTACTACTTTTGCGTTTGAAACTATTAGTCTTCTATCGTTGTCATAAATATGCACAACAATTCCACTTTGACCTACAAGTAGATTTCCTTTTGGTATTGTTGTTTTATTGTTTTCTAAATTATCAATTTTAAATGCCATAGGTGAAATAGAAAACTCTTTTTTCCCATAATCTAATTTTGATGCATAAGTTCCACTACTTAAACCCTGTTTTGCATTTTGATAAAAGTAGTATGAGTAACTTAACTTTCCATTTTCAGTTGTTACATTTATATCTAAAATTTGCCAACCATTTTTTAACATCTCTCCAACAGTAGTTTTACCACCACAAATTCCACCTTCAAGTTTTGCAGTTTCAATTTGTGATGGTGTATCTAAACCATTTTTATAACAAACAGTTTCAACTGCTAAACTATTTGTAGCAAATAAAATAGCACCAATAAAAGCTAACTTTGTAAACATTTTTTTCATCTTTTTTCCTAATATTTTGATTGTAATTC
This sequence comes from Aliarcobacter sp., assembly GCA_017996075.1. Taxonomy (GTDB): domain Bacteria; phylum Campylobacterota; class Campylobacteria; order Campylobacterales; family Arcobacteraceae; genus Aliarcobacter. Next base: position 819 of record JAGOHQ010000111.1, on the reverse strand, counting down.
TTCTAGTTTTTCTCTAACTTCATCCACATGTAAAATTTCGATTTTTTCTCCTTTTACACTCTTTGTTTTTCGTACACTCACCTTATCCCAAATTGCTGCAATTTCTCCTTTTGGATTAATTATAAATGTAGTTCTTACAACTCCCATAAACTCTTTTCCCATAAATTTCTTTAGTTGCCAAACACCGTAATCTTGAGCCATTTTTTTATCTTCATCTGCTAAAAGAGTAATACCTAAATCATATTTTTCTATAAATTTTCTATGTTTTGCACTATCATCTGGGCTTACACCAATAATTGTTGCTTTTAGATTATCAAACTTATATAAGTTTGCAGTAAAATCACAAGCTTGTGTAGTACATCCTGGTGTCATATCTTTTGGATAAAAGTATAAAACTATCCAATTTCCAACAATATCTCTTAGACAAATCTCTGTATCATCTTGATTAAAAGCACAAAATGCTGGTGCTTTGTCGCCTACTTTTAACATATATTCTCCTTTCAAATTGGTTCCAAAAAGGAACAATAAAATTTTTACTATTTAATTGCTATAAAAGTTGCAAAGTTTACCCATTTAAAAAGAGTTTCACAATGTTTAAATCCAGCATCTTTTATCATCTTTTTATTTTCATCTTCAGTATAAGGAATAAGCACATTCTCCAAAGCCTCTCTTTTTTGAGAGATTTCAAATTCACTATAACCTTGAGTCTTCTTAAAGCTATAATACTCATCTATAAACTGCTTATTCAAAAAACTATCTTGTGAAACTAATTTTTCACTAAAGATAAAAATTCCACCATCTTCTAGACTATCATATATC
>JAGOHQ010000110.1 GCA_017996075.1 Aliarcobacter sp. | reverse complement strand
TATAAATAATTGAGACTGTAATCCACAATATTTTTCACAAATAAAATTTTAAAACCCATATTCAAGAAAAATTTCTACTAAGATTAGAAAAGTGTTCTTGATAATTGATTATTAGAGGTTCCCTAAATATGTATATAAAAATTAGTTTTTATATAGAATCTATTTTAAGCAACAATATTTTTTCAATTCGCTTTTTTATGGTTTTTAGATGTAAATTAGTAAATTTAATATAAGATGAAATAATATTTAATAATAAATATATTATCTTTTTATTCAATAAATACTTATAATAAAACCTATTTTATCTACTCTATTTTAGATTTATTTAAGGGGGGGGGAAGATTAATAATGATAAAATAATCTTATAAAATTTAGTTAAGGAGTATATCATTATGAATCTTATTCAAAACTTGTCTTTTAGATTAAAATTATTGTTAATTGCTATTCCACCATTACTTGGTATAATTTTTTATTCAATAATTTTTATTTTTAATCTTATGGGTGAAAAAACAAATCTTGAAGCTAATAAAAGACAAATTCATGAAATAGTAGTTTTATCTAAAATTGTTCATTTCATGCAAATAGAAAGAGGATTAAGTGTAGGTTTTGTAAGTAGTAATGGTTCTAAAAATAGTGATAAATTGTTAGAAACAAGACAAAAAATCTCTAAAACATTAGAAGAAATAAAATCTATTTCAACAGAATTAAAAAGTAGTGAAAAGATAATTTCATATACAGCGGAGTTATCGCAAAAAAGAAATCAAGTGGATAGCCTTCAAATTACAGATTCAGAAACAGCAGCTTATTTTACAAAAACAATTGGTTCTATAATTAATGTTTCAACAATTGTTCCAAATATTATAGAGGATAAAGATAGTAGAAATATTGTTCAAGCAGATACACATTTAGCATCAATGAAAGAACAATTAGGACAATTAAGGGCTAATTTAAATGCAACATTTACAAAAAACAACTTTGTTGAGAATGATTATTTCAATTTCGCAGTATCTTTTGGAGCTTTTAATATAAATAAAAATAAATTTTTAGTAATTGCTCCAGAAAATGTTACAACTTCTTTTAAAAATAGTTTCAAAGGTGAAGCAGTAGATAAAACTTTTTCAATGATAGAAGTAGCAAAAGCAAAAGCAATGGAAGGAAATTTTGGTATTGATTCATCAATTTGGTTTTCAAATGTATCAGCTACTATTGATATATTAAGAAATATAGAAGAAGAACTATATGACATAGCTTATAAACAAATTGATAGTAAAATAAGTGATATGAATAATGAGATTTATATGATATTATTTATTATCATAATCTTATTAATACTTGAAATCGTTTTATTATATGTTATTTCTAAAAATACATTATTATCATTAGAAAACTTCAAAGAAGGGTTATTAAGTTTCTTCTCTTTTCTAAATAAGGAGACTTCAAAAACTAGTAGAATCAATATTGATTCAAAAGATGAATTTGGAGAAATGGCTAATATTGTAAACAATAATATTGAAAAAACTCAAAAATTAATACAACAAGATAATCAATTGATTGATGAAGTTAAAAATGTAGTATTAAAAGTAAAAGATGGATATTTAGATAATAAAATTTCTAATAAAACAGACAATCAAAGTTTAGAAGAGTTAAAGAATAATTTTAATGAAATGTTAGAAGTTATAGCTTCAAAAGTTTGTAAAGATATCAATAAATTAACAAATGTTTTAGATAGTTATGCAAAACTTGATTTTAGGGCAAAAGTTCAAAATGATAAAGGAATAGTTTCAGTAGGTGTAAATAATCTTGGGAATATCATTACAAGTATGTTAGTAGAAAATAAATCAAATGGTCTTACTTTAGATGAAAGCTCAAATATTCTTTTAGCTAATGTTGATAAACTAAATGTAAGCTCAAATGAAGCAGCAGTTTCTTTAGAAGAAACAGCAGCAGCTTTAGAAGAAATTACTTCTAATATTAGAAATACTACAGGCAATATAGCAAAAATGTCTAATCTTTCAGATAATGTTACAAAATCTTCAACTAATGGCGAAAAACTAGCAAATAAAACAACTATTGCTATGGATGAAATTAATACACAAGTAAATTTAATTAATGAATCAATAAGTGTAATTGACCAAATAGCATTTCAAACAAATATTCTTTCACTTAATGCAGCCGTAGAAGCAGCAACAGCAGGTGAAGCAGGGAAAGGTTTTGCAGTCGTTGCACAAGAAGTTAGAAACTTAGCAAGTAGAAGTGCAGAAGCAGCTAAGGAAATTAAAAATATAGTTGAAAATGCAAAAAATAAAGCAGATGAAGGTAAATCAATAGCTTCACATATGATTGATGGATATAAAGAACTAAACGAAAATATCCAACAAACAATCAATTTAATATCAGATATTGAAATGTCAAGTAAAGAACAATTAACAGGAATTGAGCAAATTAATGATGCAGTAAATCAATTAGATCAACAAACCCAACAAAATGCCCAAATTGCTTCACAAACACACGATGTTGCATTAGTTATAGATAATATTGCAAAGCTTGTTGTAAGTAATGCAAATGATAAAGAGTTTGAAGGTAAAAATGAAGTTAAAGCAAAGAGTTTAAATATTAAGAAAGATTCTTCTTATAATGTTAAAACAAATGAAGTTGTTTATCAAAAAGCTCCTCAAAAAACAGCTACTACAAAAGTAGCAGCCAAAACTATAACACCTTCTAATAACAATGATGAATGGGAAAGCTTTTAAGCTTTCTTATTCATATATCTAACTTTATATGACAATTTGCAAAAATAGAATTAAACCCCTTTTACTACGAGATGTAAAAACAGAAGCTTTACTTGTTTTTATAAGAACTACATTAGAAGATTATTTTAGACAAATTGAGAATGAAAGCAATTATTTTGAATTAGGTTCAAAAGAAGATAATCAATTTGTTTATAATGAATTAAAGAAGTTATTAGAAAAATTACAAGACACAGTTATAAATTCTTCATATTTAAGAAGTTTGATTGAAAATGCACCTAAACATCAATCATTGAAAGCACTTGCAAAAAAAGAAGAACCTTTAATGGTTTACTATGATTCTTTGATAAAAACTATAGAAAGATTACTTACAAATGGAAGTTCTTGGATACCAGAACTTATTGTAATATCACTTTTAAGTGAATGGATAATAGAAGAAGAAAAATCAACTTATTTCTATCCTTTTTTAAAAGATTTAGATTATATTGATTTAATTAATAGATATGATAATGCTAAAATAGGCTTAGATAAAGACAAAAAAGAGATTATGCTTAATATGTATAAAATTTCTTCTACTTTAATTGAAAAGCTTAAAAATACTAAGTATAAAGTAAGTAAAAATAAAAAAAGATAAATTACAATAATCATATAGTAGATAATAATTATTTAATATTGCTTACTCATTTAGTAAAATAAAAGTTGATGCAATAGTATTATGCTATTTTTGTAATATAATGAAATACTACATATAATGGGTTATATTTTGTAATAATAAAAATTTCCGCTTTCTATCGCTTTCAAAAAAATCAAGTTTCTACTCTTGATTTAATCAATTTTTCAAACAAATTTTAAGGTCGTTATTTTTCTTTTAGTGGTGGGTCGTCTTGGGCCCACTTCGCCATAAAATGGCTAATCACTTTCGTGATTGTTGGTTTAGGGTTGCACCCTAAAAACCCAAAGTTCGACATACCCACCTTTAAAAAAAATAACTTGATTAGATTTAGTATTAAAAAACTTGTTAATCCTTTTGAACTATCTTTCAAACTCAAAATTATGTTCTAAATTTCTTGTAAAATTTTGATAATCTTCCTCAAGATTTTTATCCCTTAGATAGGATTTTAAATTATAGTTTTCTTCTTCTAAAGTATTTTTACTATCAATTAAATCTTTGATTTTGATATTCAATAAATCCAACTTCTTTAAATGTTCATTTAAAGATAAATTATCCAATTTCACTTTTTCCAAATGACTTTTTAAAATAGAGTTTTCATTTTTTAACTTTTCAAGTTTTTCTAATTTCAAATCTAAGTTTGATACATTGTAAAAGTTATCAACTAGGGATTTGTAAAACTCATTAATATTATTGATATAGTATTTATTATCTTTAGATTTTGTAGTGTTTTCTTTTAGATATGTTTTAGAGCCACTTGCAAATTGCAATAAATAACCCACAATTTAAGCTAAATCAAATTCAAAAAAAGCCTTTTGAAATCGTGTAAATGGTATAATTTTTTACCACAAAAACAATCCAAAACACCTATCATA
>JAGOHQ010000109.1 GCA_017996075.1 Aliarcobacter sp. | reverse complement strand
GGATTACCAACTGAAACAATTGATAGTTTTGCACAAAATCTTAATTTGCTTTATACTTTAAGTAGTGGTGAAATTCAAATAGGGATATTAAAAAAACTTTCAGGAACTACCTTAAATAGGCACGATGAACTGCATGGTATGGTTTATAATCCAAACCCACCTTATGATATTTTACAAAATAATCTAATACCATTTGAACTTATGCAAGATATGAAAAGATTTGCTAGATTTTGGGATATTGTTTACAATAGTGGAAATTTTGTAAAGAGTTCAAAACTACTTTTTAAAGATGGTAAGGTTTTTGAAAACTTTTTTGATTTTAGTAAGTGGATATATAAAAGAAGTGAAAGCACTTTTAAAATCTCACTTGATAGGGTTGCAGAGTATTTGTTTGAGTATTTAAGCCGTGATTATGAAGAGGAGATTTTGGTAAAAACAATTTTGGATGATGTTATGATGATTGAAGGAAGAAAAATCCCACCATTTTTGAAAAAATATAAAAAATATGAGAAAGATTTTATTCAAATTGAACAAAGTAGGGCAAATAAAAGACAGATTTTAAGAATAGAAAATAGTGATTAAATCTTTAAATCTTAAAATATTAATATAACAAAAATGAATTATCTTTCGGTTATTTATCTTGTAAAAAGTAAAATATATCAATGATTTTGATACAATGTTAACTCTTTTATTAAAATAGCTATTAGGACTTATATGTTTAAATTTTTCTTTGTTTTATTTATTTTTCTATCTGGTTTTTTAAATGCATTTTCTTTGAAAGAGGGATTTATTAAAACTTTGGCAAATAATCCAGATGTTCTTGTTAGAGAAAATGAATTAAAAAAAATAGAATATGATATGGATATTGCAAAAGGCTTATTTTATCCAACAATAAATTTTGAAGCAAGTGCTGATAATTCAAGAACTTCAAGAGACTCATATACTCCTAAAAATGGAAGATTAGAATCAAAAGATGAATATTTACTTAGATTAAATCAACCTTTATACGATGGATTTGAATCTTCATATGAAAAAAAGATTCAACAAAATAGATATGAAAGTGCAAAGTTTTATTTAAAAGAGATTCAAAATGAGTTGGCATTAAGATATGTTCAAAATTATATAAATGTTTTAAAAACAAATGATATGTTAAATTTATCAAACGAATCATACAACATGAGTAAAGAGATGTATAATAAAACATCTAGAAAAGTTGAGATGGGTTATGGTACAAAGTTGGAGTATGAAAGAGCAAAAGGAAACCTAGAAGAGAGTAGTGTAAATTTATCAATTGATAAATTAAGTTTAGCCGATGCTACTCAAAATTTATATGACAATATTCAAGAGGAGTTTGACTTCGCTTCTTTAACTCATCCAATATTTTCATATAATCTTCCAAATAATGAAGATGAAGCTCTAAGATATGGATTTTTAAATCATCCATCTGTTATGGTTTCGCTAAAAAATATTGATGTAGCAATTTTTGAACAAAAAAGAGATTTAAAATCATTTCATCCAGATGTTAATTTAGTTGCAAGTTATAGATTAAATGATGCAAGTTATAAAGAGAACTATACAGATACTTCAAACGAATATAAAGTTGGTCTTGAGTTAGTTTATAATTTATATAACGGTGGTAAGGATTTAGCAAATAATAAAAAACTACTTCAAACAATACAAGAAAAGAAAATTTTACTACAAAAAACAAATCAACAAATATCAAATAAATTATCTTTATCATGGAATAGTTATCTTTTAAATGCCGAAAAATTAGCAAAATTAGAAAAATTTGTAAAAACTAGAAAAGCTGTTTTAGATGCAACTTATCAAGAATTTACACTAGGAACTAGAGATTTAGGTAGTGTTGTTGATGCTCATTTAGATTATATATCTACTAAAAGAAATGTTATTTCTACAACTTATGATTTACTGCTAGCTCATTATAGAATTTTAGATTCAATTGGAATTTTATCAGATGAGATATTAGAGCAAAAAGAAAAAGAGATATTTGAAAAAAATGACTCTAAAATAAATGAAATATTGAAAAACAATATAAGATAAGGGATAAAGTCTAATGCATTATGATATGTTTAAAGATATTAAAGTTAAAGAGTATGTAGAAAATCCTATATTGGATTGTTTAGCAATTTTTTGTAAAATGAGTGGAAGACCTTACTCAAAAGAGTCTTTAATATCTGGATTACCAATAGAAGAGGGGCACAGTTCACCTGTTTTATTCTCAAAATTTAGTTCAAAATCACTTTTTTCAAGAGCTGCTGCAAAGGCTGGATTTAAAACAAGAGTATTAAAAACAAAAATAGAAGATATAAATCCATTAGTTCTTCCTTGTATAGTTTTATTAAATGGTAAAAATCCCAAAGATGAACTTAGAGCTTGTATTTTATTAGGTTTTGACGATGAAATGGCAAACGCAAGAGTAGTTTTGCCTGAAGCTGAAGATGTTGAAAATAGTGTTACTATTGAAGAGCTAAAAAAATACTATTTTGGTTTTTCTATTTTATTAAAAAAAGAGCTTAGATTTGATGATAAACAACTAACTGTAGGAGATGTTAAAGAGAATCATTGGCTTTGGGGTACAATGAAAATTGTAAGAGATACTTACAGAGATGTTATTATAGCTTCTCTTTTGATTAATATTTTTGTTTTAGCAACACCTCTTTTTACTATGAATGTTTATGATAGAGTAATTCCAAATGATGCAAAAGATACATTGTGGATATTATCAATTGGAGTTTTGATAGTTTATGGAATTGATGTTGTATTAAAATTTTTAAGAACATATTTTTTAGAAACAGCTGGTAAAAAGACAGATATTATTGCATCTTCTTTGATTTTTGAAAGAGTTTTAGATTTAAAAATGTCATCTATGCCATCTTCTGTTGGTTCTATGGCAAATATTTTAAAAGAGTTTGAAAGTATTAGGTCTTTTATTACATCTTCAACAATATCTTTATTAATAGATTTACCTTTTATAATTCTTTTTTTAATTACTATTTATTATATAGGTGGAGTTTTGGTTGTTGTTCCTGTTGTTATAATAATATTTATTGTATTTTATACACTTTATGCAAAAGAAAAATTGCAAAATAGTATTAAACAATCATATGAAGCATCTTCAATGAAAAATGGAGTTTTAATAGAGTCTTTATCTTCTATTGAAACTTTAAAATCACTTGGAGCAACTGGATATTCACAGTGGAAATGGGAAGAAGCGACTTCCCAAATAGCTGATAAAAGTATATCTTCAAAGACTATTTCGGCATCTATTACAACTGTAACTTCATTTTTATTACAGCTTAATACTGTTGCAATTATTATTGTAGGAACATACTTAATTGGTGAGAAAATGATTTCAATGGGAGCTTTAATTGCTGTTGTTATTATATCTTCAAGAGCAATAGCACCTATGGGACAAGTTGCAAGTCTTTTATCAACTTTTCATCATACAAAAGTTTCATACAAAGCTTTAGATGATATTATGAATATGCCAGTTGAACATCCTCAAGGTAAAAAATTTGTTGCAAGACCTGAATATAGAGGAAATATAGAGTTTAAAAATGTAGGATTTACATATCCAAATTCAGATAAATCAACTTTAAATAATCTTAATTTTAGAATTAATGAAGGTGAGCATATCGCAATTATAGGAAAAATTGGTTCTGGAAAATCAACTATTCATAAATTACTTTTATCTTTGTATGTTCCAAATGAAGGTGCTATATTGGTTGATAATATTGATACAAAACAGCTTGACCCTACGGAGCTTAGAAAAAATATAGCTTATGTTTCTCAAGATGTATTACTTTTTAATGGAACTGTTAAAGAAAATATTGTTTATAGGCTACCTCATATTGATGATGAAAAAATTATTGAAGCAGCAACTGTAAGTGGAGTTATGGATTTTATAAATAAACATCCAAAAGGTTTTGATATGCCAGTAGGTGAAAGAGGTGCTTTTCTTTCAGGTGGTCAGCGACAAAGTATAGCAATTGCAAGAGCTATTTTACAAGATTATCCAATAGTTTTATTAGATGAGCCAACAAGTGCTATGGATAGCTCAACAGAAGCTAAATTTATAAAAAGTATAAAAGAGTATCTAAAAGGTAAAACTATGATTTTAGTGACTCATAAAACATCTCTTTTATCTCTAGCAGATAGAGTTATTGTTATGGAAGATGGGCAAATTGTTCTTGATGGTAAAAAGGATTATGTTGTTGAGAAACTTCGTACAAAATAAAATTTAAGCAATTGACTATAGGGGAAACAATGAATAGTTTTAAAATAAAG
>JAGOHQ010000108.1 GCA_017996075.1 Aliarcobacter sp. | reverse complement strand
TTAAGTTTTTTAAATTATTGTTTATACGATTTAGTTTATTATTTTTAATAAATACTTATTATTAATTGTGATATTTCTAGGAAAAAAGCTTACTGGACAACGGTTTATTGGTCATCCTAAATTATTTAAGGTATTTATGACAAAAAATATTTTGTCACAATATTTGACAAATATTTTTTTGTCAGTATTTCATCATTATTGGGGTCTCGCCCCCGAACAGGTCAAAAACTCTCATAAGAAATTTTTCACCTGTTCAAGAGCTTGGTATAAAAGACTTTTTAGCTGTTTTTAGTTAAATTTATTCAAAATATGCTACCTTTAATTTTCATTGTAAAATCAACTTATTAATCTTTTTCAATATTTAGTTTTCTTAAATGGTCTTCTTCATATTCAGTCTCAAAATCCAAAGAGTAATTTCCTAAAAAATTTATATGTTCCCAGTTTAATGGTGAAACGTGTTCTAAAAGTTTTTCCTCAATATCTGGGTTTTCTTTTTTATGATGTTTCCAAGCTTTTGATAGATATCTTGTATTCCACAAAACTATAGAATCTATGATAATGTTTAAACAACTTGATTTTTGAATTTGACTTTGTAACTCATGTTCCCATAAATTTCCCTTTTTACCAAAAAAAATATTTCTTGCAAGGTTATTCATAGCTTCTCCTTTATTCAAACCTACTTGTATACGTTTTCTAAGATTTGGGTCAGAAGCATATTCTAATATAAAAATTGTTTTTTCTATCTTTCCAATCTCTTTTAAAGCGTTAGCAACACGGTTATTTCTGGAATATGAACCCAATTTACCTAAGATAATACCACTTGAAACCTTTCCTTCGTAAATGGAATGAGATAATCTCATAATCGTATCATAATTTTCTCTTATCAAATCTTTGTTTATTTTTCCTGGGATAAGATTTTTTAAGTTTGGATATTTATTCTTATCGAAGGAATATAGTTTTAAATCTGATAAATTTCTTAATCTAGGAGCAAATCTAAAGCCCATAATAGACATTAATGCAAAAATTTGGTCAGTATAACCTGCTGTATCGGTATAATGTTCATGAATTTTAGCTTCAGAAGCATATTTTAAGATTCCATCAATTATATGAACTGCATCTCGGATATTTGTATTGGTAATGATGGAATAAAAAGCTGCATATTTATCATTTACAAAACGATATATTGTGAGGCCTTTTTCAAATCCAAAATGTGGATTATACGATGAATTTAATGAATCAACAACAGTTACAACTCTCATTCCGTCAGAAGAAGATGTAGTTCCATCACCCCACCATTTAGAAATTGGTTCTTTCATTTGAAAATCAACCATAGAGCATAAAGCTCCGTAAAGATTTTCTTCAAGTAAACGCCATTCAGAAGCATCTGATAGTTGCTTGTATGAAATATTGTTTAGTGAAGCTGCAATATTTGATAAACCTACATTTGTTCCTATTCCCATAATAGCAAAGATAAGAACCATTAGTTCTTCTGGTGTTGAAATTTCTTTATTATTTGTTAAATTTAAAAAATTCTTTTTAAATCCAGTTATATTTGATATTTCAAGAAGCAAGTCTTGAAGGCTTATTTTAGGTACAAGTTTGTAAAGCTCTTGGCTGAGAACTCTTGATTCTTCAGAATTAGTTTTTTCCATTCTTTTTAAATGAATTTTATCGTCTTCGCCGATTATTTCTTCAAGACTCTTATAGTTTTTTGAATACCATTTAAGAAGCTTATCTAATTTTTTTTCTGCTAAATCTAAATATTCTTCACAAGATATCGGAGCTGTTAGTCTTGTTGCCTTCTTCTCGAGTTCCCATTGCTCCTTTGGAACTAGATATTCTTCAAAATTCATATAACTTTTACTTCCAGAGATAGATATATCTCCTGAACGAACTTTGTTTCTAAGTTCATTTAGTACCGCTAATTCAAAATAATGTCTTTTTTCTGTTCCATTTTTTCTATTTATTATCTTTTGCCATTTTTTATTTGTAAAACTTATATCTACATCTTCAGGAAGATTAATCTTTTTGGAATCATTAAGTTCTTTTATTATATTTATAGCGCTTAATAATTTTGTATTAGGCTCTGTTGTTCCTGTAATATCTAGTTTTTTTAATAGTAACGGCGAATATTTTCTAAAGCTAGTATAATATTTGTTTATCATCTCAATAGAATCTGTACTATCGTTTTCTTTAAGAAGTTTTGCAAGTTCTATTGATTTCTTTAACTTTTCCCAAGTTCCGTTGTTTATTTTGAAATGAAAGGAAGTATCTTTATCTGTGCTTTCTGTTGTATTCTCTGAATTTATTATGTATTCTCCAAGTTCAACATAGTCAGAAATAGCATTAATACTAACTTTTTTATGGATTTTAAGATTTTTTTCTTGGGTCTTTCTAATTTTTGAAAAGACATTATTTACTTTAACATCATGTATAAGCACCATTCTATCAATTAATTCTTGATGTAAATTTATAAGAAATACGCTAAGAATTGCATATCTCTTTTGAGGTGTAAAGCGTTTAAGCGAATAAGGGTCATATCTTTGGCCAAACTTTATATACTTTTCTACCATATATGTTGGTATTTTATCCTTATCAATCTTTAGACCTATTTCTTCAATTTTTTCAATCTTCTTTACTATTTCAACAATCTCTTCAGGAGAAGATTTTCCTGAACTAAATCTTAGCCAAGTAATTATGGCAGGGTTATCATCATTAGACTCCAGCAAATTATCCATAAAATCAATTTGTTGTGGATGGATATAGCTATTAATTTCTTTAATTGAAAACTCTTCCATTTTATTTATTAATTTTGAAATAAAGTCTTCGATAACTAGAATACTTGGCAATAGAATTTTTTTATTTCTACATTCATCCATGAAAGTTGATACTAAGTAAAATGAATCTTCACTTTTAAAGATGTATTCGTACATAAAAGATTCTAATTCAAGATTAAATTTTGATTCTAATGGCTTATATTTATAGGCTTTTCTAATTTCTTTATAGTGCGAGAAGGATGTACTACTTGTTACATTATATTTATGAAATTCAGCAGGGTCTAACTCCAATTGTTTTGCAACAAAGTCTATTATTTTTCTAGGAATTTTAGTATTTTCGGTTAATGCCCAACCTTTATGCCTGATAAAACCTAGATAAAGAGCAAAACCAATTTTATTATAGTCTGACCTGTGTTTCTTTATTCTCTCCATATCTTCTTCATCAAATCTATAATATTTGACTATTTCTTCTGTAGAAAGTTCCTCAGAAATTTCTGTTAAAAGTATTCTATCTTGCTTTGATAATAAGCTACTCATATTTCAACCTAATAAATGCCAAGGCTAATATTGGATTTTCTAATGCTATTCTGAATATCTTTATCAGAGTATTTTAAATATACCATTGTATTCATTAGATTGGAATGCCCCAAAATAGCTTTGACTTGCATTATATTTACTCCAGAATTTAGAAGTTGGATTGCTCTAGAATGTCTTAAAGTATGTGGATGAGCCATTTCAAAATATTCAGGCTCTAATGTAGCTACAAAATGTTTTTTTATGGCACTATTTACAGCTTGAACCGAAATTGCTTTATTTCCTGATTTTTTAGAAAAAACATAATCACTTTTTTTTAAATCTTTCGACTTTTCGAAAATAAGGATTTTGTTAATTAGTGAGTCTGATAAAGTAAGAACTCTAACAATATTTTTATTTCTTCTTTTTAGAGTAATTAATTTTACAGTATTATTTTTAAAATCAATATCAATAAGCTTGACTGCCAAAGCTTCACTCACTCTGGCTCCAGTTTCAAAAAGAAATGAAAAAACCATTTGGTGAAAAGTATTTGAGATTCCATTTAAAAATTTTAGAATTTGCTCTTCATTAAGGTATTTTATTTCATCTTCATAATAACTTTTTCTATCTTCACTAAATTCAGATAACTCGGTTTTATTATATTTAAGTTTTTTCTCTTCATAAACAGTAACTTCCATAAAAACCTCCAGTTTATATTTCATTGTAAATTAAACTTTAACAGTAAAGTTTACCCTAAAAAATGCTTGAAAGCCAATAAAAGTTTTAAACTTAAGACAAAAAAGTTTAACTTATAAGCTGTTTGTTAAACTTTTAAAATTTTATGTGATTTTAGGCCTTTAAAGCTTTAATTTCAGTAGTTTAGTTATGTGATTTATTTCTTATGAGAGTAAAAAGCCTCTCGGGGGGCGGGACCCCTATATCCAAACCTTTCTTAAATTACTCTTGAAAATCAAAGGTTAAAATCTCAGATGGCCCCTGGTTACAGCTACCGTCAATTGCTTAACTACTAAAA
>JAGOHQ010000107.1 GCA_017996075.1 Aliarcobacter sp. | reverse complement strand
TTACAATTTTTTGAATAGTTACAGATGCCATCATAAGCCCAAAACTTGCAGTTACTCCTTCAAAACTACCTTTATCAACACAAAGTGGAGCTTCACTTGAATATATAACTTTAAATTTCTTTTTAAACCCTTGTTTTTTTAGCTCTTCTCTTACTTTTTTAATAAATTTATCATTGTAAGTTTCCCAAATAGAGCTATATTTTATTTGCAAAGGATCAATTCTTTTTGCACCACCACCTGTACTTATTATTTTCGTAAAATGTTTTTTGATTAAGTGAACTTTTGGCTTTACATCGTCTATTGCATCTAAAATATAATCATAAGATGAAAAATCAAAGTTATCAATCCACTCTGGTGTTATTTTGACACAAATAGGTGTCACATTTGGATATCTCTCTTTTAAAACTTCAACTTTTTTTCTTCCAATATTTCCATGGCTTCCTAGTTGTCTATTTTGGTTTGAAGCTTCATATTCATCAAAATCTACTATTGTGATATTTGTAATACCTGTGTTATACAAAGCATCTAATGCAAAGCTTCCTATTCCACCAACTCCAAAAAGTATTATTTTTGTATCTTGAAACTTTTTAAAAGCATCTTCTCCAAAAAGTATTTTAGTCCTGCTATATTGCATATTTACATCTTCTTTACAAATTTTTGGATATTATAACACAAAAATATTTATGGGAGATGTTATGGACAAAGAACCAATGACACTTGTAGGCTACAATAAAGTAACAAATGATTTAGAATTTTTAAAAAGTGTTGAGCGACCAGAAACTGTAATTGCACTTGATGAAGCAAGACAACTAGGAGATTTAAAAGAGAATGCTGAGTATCACAGTGCAAAAGAGAAATTAAAACTTATAGATGTTCAAATAGCAGAGTTAAGTAATACAATTTCAAAAGCAGTAATAGTTGATCCATCATCTTTACCACATGATAGAGTAAGTTTTGGTTCAACTATAAATTTAGTAGATGTTGAAACAGATGATGAATTTACTTATACAATAGTTGGTGGAGTTGAGTCAAATGTAGAAAAAGGGTTAATCTCTTTTAACTCCCCTTTAGCAAAACAGCTTATGGGGAAAGTAGAAGGGGATGAATTCATTGCAACACTTCCAGGTGGAACTAAAACTTTTGAAATTTTAAAAGTATATTACAAAGAGTTAGAGCTATAAATTTGAGTTTTATTTTGAAAGATGAGGCTATTTTTATAGCCGATTCACACTACAATAAAAAAAATCAAGAGTTTAAAATTATCTTAGAAAAAATCAAAAATAGTGAAATATTTTGTAGTCAAATTTTTTTAATGGGTGATAATTTTGACTTTTTATCTAATGAAATAAAATATTTTAAAAATAGTAATAAAAATATTATAGAACTTTTAAATACTCTTTCAAATAGTTTTGAAATTTTCTATTTAGAAGGAAATCATGACTACAACCTTTCAAAAATATTTCCAAATATTAAAATTATAAAAAGAGAAAAACAACCTTTACTTTTGAAATATGAAGATAAAAAAATAGCTCTCTCTCATGGTGATAATTTTATAAATTGGCACTATAATTTATATTGTAAGATTATAAGAAATAGCTATTTTCTCTATTTTTTAAATTTTTTAGATATAAATTTTTTTATAAGTAAAAAAATAGAAAAAGCTTTAGAAAATAAAGATATTTGTCATAATTTAAATTATTTTGAAGAACTTGTAAATAAAAGAGTTAAAAATTATACAGAAGATATTATTATTGAAGGGCACTATCACCAAGCAAAATCTTATAAAATAGGAAATCAAGAGTATATAAATATTCCATCTTTGTGTTGTCAAAAAAGTTTTACAAGATTTAAAAATAAAACTTTTTTAAATGAAAATTTATAGGAAAATAAATGGCAAAATTTGAAGTAGTAAGTGAATACTCTCCAAGCGGAGATCAGCCAAAGGCTATTGAAACTTTATGTAAAAGTATAGAAGAAGGTAACCAGTACAATACACTTTTAGGGGTTACTGGAAGTGGAAAAACTTTTACTGTTGCAAAAGTGATTGAGAAGGTGCAAAAACCAACTTTGATTATGACACATAACAAAACTTTAGCTGCCCAACTTTACAGTGAGTTTAAACAATTTTTTCCAAATAATCATGTTGAATATTTCATATCTTACTATGACTACTATCAACCAGAAGCTTATATTCCAAGAAGCGATCTGTTTATTGAAAAAGATAGCTCAATTAATGAAGAGTTAGAAAGACTAAGACTTAGTGCAACTGCATCACTTCTATCTTTTGATGATGTGATTGTTATTGCATCAGTTTCTGCCAACTATGGACTTGGAAATCCAAGTGAATATAAAGCAATGGTTCAAAGAGTTGAAGTTGGATTTTCATATTCTCAAAAAGAGTTTTTATTAAAACTTATAGAAATGGGTTATAAAAGAAATGATAAGTTTTTTGATAGAGCTGATTTTAGAGTAAATGGAGATGTAATAGATATTTTTCCTGCATATTATGAAGATGAATTTATCAGAGTTGAATTTTTTGGAGATGAAGTTGAAACTATCTCAAAACATGAATATTTAACAAATGATAAAATTCAAGAGTTAAAAGAGGTAATTATCTACTCTGTTAATCCCTTTGTTGTAACGCAAGATAATCTGGCACGTGCTGTTAAAGAAATTGAAGAAGACCTTGAAAAGAGATTAAATTATTTTAAAAGTGAAAATAAACTTGTAGAATATCAAAGACTTAAACAGCGAGTTGAATTTGATTTAGAGATGATTGAAGCAACTGGAATGTGTAAAGGAATTGAGAACTATGCAAGGCACCTAACAGGACAAAAACCAGGAGAAACTCCATACTCTTTATTAGATTATTTTGCTCAAATGGACAAAGATTTTTTACTAGTTGTTGATGAATCTCATGTTTCATTACCACAATTTAGAGGAATGCATGCAGCGGATAGAAGTAGAAAAGAGGTTTTAGTAGAGTATGGATTTAGACTTCCAAGTGCTTTAGATAATAGACCTTTGAAGTTTGATGAATTTATAAAAAAAGCTCCAAATTATCTCTTTGTAAGTGCAACTCCAAATGAGCTTGAACTTGAACTTAGCTCTGCTGTTGCAGAACAAATCATTCGACCAACAGGTCTGCTTGACCCTGTTATTGATATTATAGATAGTGAATTTCAAGTAGAAAAACTTCATGATGAGATTAAAAAAGTAATTGCAAAAAATCAAAGAGTTTTGGTAACCGTTTTAACTAAAAAGATGGCTGAAGAGTTGGCAAGTTATTATGCTGATTTAGGAATAAAAGTAAAATATATGCATAGTGAAATTGATGCAATTGAGAGAAACCAAATAATAAGAGAACTAAGACTTGGAACTTTTGATGTTTTAATTGGAATAAATCTTTTAAGAGAAGGGCTTGATATTCCAGAAACTTCACTTGTTGCTATTTTAGATGCAGATAAAGAGGGGTTTTTAAGAAGTAAAACTTCACTTATTCAAACTATTGGAAGAGCTGCAAGAAATGAAGAAGGAAGAGTAATTTTGTTTGCAAAAAGAGTTACAGCTTCTATGCAGTTTGCAATAGATGAAACAAATAGAAGAAGAGAGATTCAGAAAAAACATAATATTGAAAACAATATAATTCCAAAATCAACAACAAGAAAACTAGACCAAAATCTAAAAGTTGAAGAGTATGATACGGTTGCTCTAAAAAAACAGCGACTTGAAAAAATGCCAGCAAGTGAACGTAAAAAAATATTAATAGAATTAAACAAACAGATGAAAAAAGCAGCAGCTGATTTAAACTTTGAAGAGGCTATAAGATTAAGGGATGAGATTGCTAAAATTAAAGAGATATAACTAATAAAAATGTAGTATTAACTACATTTTTATTATCAAGACTTTGATAACCACTCTTTAAAATAATCAATTTGAAATTCAGTCTGTTTTGTAGATGTTCCACCAAATGAGTTTCTACTATTCATAGAGTTTTCTAAGCTTAAATAAGAAACTATCTCTTCATCTATATTTTCAAGCTCTTTTGATGAACTTCTAATCTCAGATATATTTAACTGGCTTATATCTTTATTTAAGTTATTTGCTTTTTGTACAACTTCTTTTGTAATATAATAAGCTGTTCTAAATGGCATATTTTGTTTTGCAACCAAATAATCAGCCAAATCAGTAGCTGTTAAATGCCCTATTTTACAAGCACTCTTCATATTTTCTTCTTTTACAATCATAGTTTTTATAACTTCATTTAAAATATTAAGCGAGATTTCAATAGTTTCAACAGAATCAAAAACTCCTTCTTTATCCT
>JAGOHQ010000106.1 GCA_017996075.1 Aliarcobacter sp. | reverse complement strand
GTTCCAAATTGTTCTATCAAAGTTTGTGCTGTTTTTGCACCAACACCTTTTACACCTGGAATATTATCAGCTGTATCACCAACTAATGCTTGATAATCAGTAAATTGATTTGGAAGAACTCCATATTTTTCTATACATTTAGATTCATTTATAATCTGTTTTTTTGTTGGGTCAAACAAATATACACTATTTGCATCATCAATTAGTTGATATAAATCTTTATCATGAGATACAATTCTAACCTCAAAGTCCTTTTCTTTTGCATCTTTTGCAATTGAAGCAACCATATCATCTGCTTCATATCCAGTTCTTATTGCTATTTTAAATCCCATTTTCTCAACCCAAGAAATAGCAACAGGAAGTTGAACTAATAAATCTTCAGGAACATCTGGTCTTTGTGCTTTGTAGTTTTCAAATAACTCATTTCTAAATGTAGTTCCTTTTGCATCAAGAGCAAAAACTATATAATCTGTTTTAAAATCTTTTCCAATTCCAGCAACAAAGTTCATAAAACCTGTTAAAAGTCCAGTTGGAAAACCACTGCTTGACCTTAAAGGTGGAAGTGCAAAATAACTTCTAAATAAAAATCCAAATGTATCAATGATAGTAATGCTTTTTTTCATAATCTTCTTTCAATATGAGTTTAGAGATTTTATATTATAATAAAAACTTTTAAATGTGGGTTTATTATGATATTTTAAATTTAAAAATATTAATAGAATTTTATTCCAAAAAGGCAAAATATGGCAAAGAAAAAAAATACTCTATTTGAGTGCCAACACTGTGGTGAGCAATCTAGTAAATGGCTTGGAAAATGTCCTAGTTGCGACTCTTGGGATAGTTTTCTAGAGTTAAATGAAGTACAACAAGAGGTTTTGAAACAAACCATAACAGCAAATAGTTCTAGTTCAAAAGCAAGACCAATAACAGAGATTTTGCAAGATGATGTTTCAAGATTTTCATCTTTTAATTATGAGTTCGATTTAGTTTTAGGTGGAGGAGTTGTTCCTGGAAGTTTAACACTTATTGGAGGAAGCCCAGGAGTTGGAAAATCAACTCTTCTTTTAAAAGTTGCAGGAAGTATTGCAAAGTCAGGCAAAAAAGTACTTTATGTATCAGGAGAAGAGAGTGCTGGACAGATAAAACTAAGAGCAAATCGTCTTGATGCAAACCACAATGAACTTTTCTTATTAAGTGAGATAAAACTTGAAGAGATTATGAGTGAACTTCTTAGAATTGATTATGAAGTTTGTATTATTGACTCAATTCAAACAATATATTCAGGTCATTTAAACTCAAGCCCTGGAAGTGTTTCACAAGTTCGAGAGATTACTTTTGAGCTTATGAGAAAAGCAAAAGAGTCAAATATTGCTATGTTTATAATTGGTCATATTACAAAAGATGGAAGTATTGCAGGTCCTAGAGTGTTAGAACATATGGTTGATACAGTTTTATACTTCGAAGGAGAAGCAAGCAGGGAACTAAGAATGCTAAGAGGTTTCAAAAATAGGTTTGGTTCAACTTCAGAAATTGGAATTTTTGAGATGACACAAGAAGGACTTGTAAGTGCAAAAGATATAGCATCAAAGTTTTTTGATAAAAGCAAAAGTCAAAGTGGTTCAAGTTTAACTGTTAGTATGGAAGGAAGCCGTGCAATTATTCTTGAAGTTCAAGCACTTGTAAGCGAAACAACTTTTCCAAATCCAAAAAGAAGTGCCACAGGTTTTGATACAAACCGTTTAACTATGCTTTTAGCTCTTTTAGAGAAAAAATTAGACTTACCTTTTAATCATTATGATGTGTTTATAAATATTAGTGGTGGAATAAAGATTAAAGAGAGTAGTGCTGATTTAGCAGTAATTGCTGCAATTATCTCAAGTTTTAGAGATAGACCAATTTCAAAAGAGTCTGTATTTATTGGTGAAGTTTCACTAACTGGTGAAATAAAAGATGTTTATTCTATAGATTTAAGATTAAAAGAGGCTCAAGCTCAAGGAATTAAAAAAGCAATAATTGCTCAAAAAACGAATCTAAAATTAGATTTAAAAACTTTTGCAGTTGATGAAGTATCAAAAGTAATAGAGCTTTTTTAAGCTCTATTACTAAATCTAATTTTTATTTGCTAAAGCTCTTCTTTGTGCACCTTCAATAAGTCTTGAAGTTGAAACAATAGCTCTTGTATGTGTCCCTCTTCCACAAACTCCTGCACTATCAATTACTTCAATCTCAAATTTATAAAGTTTCCCTTCCATTCCAACAAAAGTTGCTGTTGAAATAGCTACATCATCTTCTAAAGTTGCTGCCATATGTGTAATATTTACATTTACACCAACACTTTTTTCATCATCTTTTAATAGTGGTAACATTAATTTTGCAGCACTACACTCCATTAAAGCTATCATTCTAGCTGTTGCAAAAACTTCTGGAAAAGTTAAATCAGCTGATATATTTAGATTTGATGCCAAATCTTTTTTCTCAACTTTATAGTCAATTGATGCCTTTTTTCCTACAGTTAAACTCATCATCTCTCCTTGGATTTATTTTAAAAGTAATATACTATTAAAAATATATTAATTTAGGATAAAAAATGATAGATTTTGAAAATCAAACAGATTTTTTGGTGAATTTAGTAGCACTTGAAAAAATAGTTACCTCTCTTACAAAAAAAGATTTAGAGTTAATTATTGTAGATAATCAAACAATAAAAGAGATAAACCTTGAACATAGAAAAAAAGATGAAGCAACAGATGTTTTAAGCTTTCCTGTTGATGGTGATTTCGAGCATTTACCTTTGGGAACTATTATAATTTCAATAGATTTTGTAAAAGAGAAAGCAAAAGAGTATGGGCATAGTGAAGAAGATGAGTTAAATTTACTTTTTATTCACGGTCTTTTGCACCTTTTAGGGTATGACCACGAAGTTGATAATGGGGAACATAGACAAAAGGAAGAAGAACTTATAAAACAATTCAATCTTCCTTCTAGTTTAATAGTTAGAAACTCTTAAACTAACAGTTTGTACATTTACTACAAACACCACTTAAAACAATATTTGTTGAATCTACTTTAAAAGGAGTAAGTTTAGAAACTTGCTCCACTATATCACTTGAATCAAGCATAATATCTTCAATAAATCCACAATCTTTACAAACTAAGTGAGCATGCTCAGTTTTTATTAACTCATAAACAGATTTTTCATTTGGAATTTTAACTTCACTTAGAAAAACTCTCTCAACCATAGAGTTTATATTTTTATAAATAGTTGCAAGAGAAACTGATGGAAATCTTTGTATCAATTTTTTATAAATTTCATCAATATTCATATGCCCATTCGTATATAACTCTTCAACAATAGCAACTCTTTGTGGAGTAACTTTTAAGTCATAATCTTTTAATAATCCTGAAATATTCAGCATAAATTTTCCTTTTTTATATATACAGTACAATGTTGATGATTATATCAAAAAAAAAATCAAATTATTCTTGGAAATTATCAAATAATAAATTTTATTAAAAAATAGAGTAATAAATATTTTACATTTACCATTTAAAAATAAAATATTTGCTACAATTCCCAAAAAATTTGGAAATAAAACTTGTATAAATATCTAATAATCTTTATTTTTGCTACTTTTTTAAATGCTCAAGATTTAAAAATAGCATCTTATAATGTAGAAAATTTCTTTGATTTAAGCTACGATAAAACAGAATACGATGAGTATATTCCAAATAATAAATCATTATGGAATCAAAGAAATTTCAATATAAAATTAGAAAATATAATAAAAGTAATAGAAGATTTAGATGCTGATATTATTGCTCTACAAGAGATAGAAAATGAAAATTTAATAAAACTATTAAAACAAAAATTACCACAATATTCATATTATAACTTTACAAAATATCCATCAAGTGCAGTAGGACTTGGCTTCTTATCAAAAATTCCAATCAAAAATAGCCAAAACTTAAATGTTAAATTTGAAAAAGCAATTTATAGACCAATTTTAGAAACAACTTTTAAACTAGAAAATTTAGAATTTAAAATTTTCAATAACCATTGGCCTTCTAAAAAATCACCTGAAAACTATAGAGTTAAATATGCAAAAACTTTGTATGATAGATTAAAAGAGCTTCCAAATGATTCCTACTATATTTTATTAGGGGATTTTAACTCTGATTATAATGAGTTTCAAACATTTAAAAATAATCAAAGATTAAATATAACAGCTGGTATTACTGGAATAAATCATATTTTAAATACAACTGTTGATGATAAATTTATTATTTTAGATGAAATTAATAGTTTTGATAAAAAAGTTCACTACAATCTTTGGTTAGA
>JAGOHQ010000105.1 GCA_017996075.1 Aliarcobacter sp. | reverse complement strand
ACATTTGAAGCTTTTAACTCTTCATAGATTTTTTCACCCATATTTTTTTCATCTTCATTTTTTGAATTTGAAACAATAATATCTACCATAAATGGAGTTGTACTTTTTGTCCAAATACAACCTTTTTCATCGTGGTTTTGCTCAATCACAGCAGCAACAAGTCTTGATACTCCAACTCCATAACATCCCATAATAAATGGTTTTGCTTTTCCATTTTCATCTAAAAATGTAGCATTCATAGCTTTTGAGTATTTATCTCCCAACTGAAAAATATGCCCAGCTTCTATTCCTTTTGTATATGATAGTTTTCCACCACAACAAGCACAAGTATCTTCTTCTTTTACAGCTATCAAATCAAAGTATTTAATATTTTCAATAACTTTTAAATCAACATTTATAAAATGGAAATTCTCTTCATTTCCTCCACAAACCATACCTTGAGAGTTTTCTAACTCACTATCTACAACTACCAAAATATCTTTTGGTAAATCTACTAATCCACAATATCCAGCAACAACTCCTGCATCTTTTATCTCATCAAGAGTTGCATCAATAAGTTCCAAAGCATCTACACTATTTTGTGCTTTTGTATCTTCAAGTTCATCACTTCCTCGCACAAAAAATACCACAATTTTAGCTTCTTCTTTAAAAATCGCTTTTTTTATAACTGCCTTTATAGTTTGCTCTTTGCTTACACTTAAAAAATTTGCAACATCTTCAATTGTTGTACAGTTTGGAGTCTCTACTTTTTTTAATTCACCATCTTTAAATTCATATTTTTTTGCTTCTCTTTTTGCAGCTTCAATATTTGCAGCATAATTACAACCATCACAAACAACAATTGTATCCTCACCACTACTTGCAAGAACATGAAACTCTTTACTTCCACTTCCACCAATTGCTCCACTATCAGCCTCAACAACTCTAAAATCAAGACCTAATTTTGTATATATTTTTTTGTAAGTCTCTTCCATAAGATTAAACTCTCTTACTAAATCCTCTTCACTAGAGTGGAAAGAGTATCCATCTTTCATCAAAAACTCTCTTCCTCTCATAAGTCCAAATCGTGGACGTGCTTCATCTCTAAACTTTGTATTTATTTGATAAAGATGAAGAGGTAAATCTTTGTATGAAGTAACTCTATTTTTTACCATATTTACAACAGCCTCTTCATTTGTAGGACTTAAAACAAACTCACCATTTTTTCTATCTTTAAATCTTAAAAGCTCACTTCCCATAGTTAAAGCTCGTCCAGATTCGCTCCAAAGACTAAGAGGTGTCACAAAACCAAATTGAACCTCATTTGCTCCTGCTTCATCCATCTCTTTTTTTACAATAGCTCTAATTTTTTCTAAAACAATTTTTCCCAAAGGCATAAAATCATAAATTCCAGCTCCAGTTTGAGCAATAAATCCACCACGAACTAAAAATTGATGAGAAGGCAAAGAGGCATCACTTGGCATCTCTTTTGTTGTTGGAATAAAAAGTTTACTAAATTTCATATATTTTTCCTATATTTTTAAAATAATTTTTGATTTTCTAATTTTTTGATAAATGTTCACATTTGAAGTTTGTATCACTATTTTGTTTTGTAAACATACTTTGAACAGAACTTACAACCAAATCACACTCCATATTTCTTGAAATATTTTTAAGCTGTTTTGATGGATTATGAAGATACTCAGTCATTATAGTTTGGCAAAGTTTTTTAATATTATCTTCATGCTCTTTTGGTATAAAACCTTTTTTTATAGCATTTTGAACTTTTTTCTCAATTATACTATCACCTTTTAGATACAAATTTTTAATAATTGGTTCAATATCAAGGCTCTTCAACCAATCAAAAAACTCTAAAGTAGATCTACCAACTATTGAGTAAGCCTCTTTAGCCTGAGCTGACCTTTGTGTCATATTTGAATTTACAATCTCTTGTAAATCATCTACACTATAAATATCTAAATCAAACATTGATATATTCTCATCAATATCTCTTGGAACTGCAATATCAAACCAATATCTACTTATACTAGAACTTGGAGTATTCTCTTGTGTAATTATTGGATATGGAGCAGATGTTGCAGTTATCATCACAGGCATAATTTCAAGTAACTCTTCAAGTTTAGAATAAGGCTCTACTTTTATAGAAGCTTCAAAACTATCTGCTAGATTTTGAGCCTTTTTAATATCACGGCTAGTTATTGTTACATCAAATCCAGAGCTTATTAGGTGTTTAACTGCCAATTCACTCATAAGTCCAGCACCTATAACTAAAGCATTTACACCTTTTGAATCTCCTACTAACTCTTTTGCTTTTGCAACAGCAGTAGATGCAACTGAAACAGAACCTGTTCCCAAACTTGTAGCAGTTCTCACCTGCGCAGCACACTTAAAAGCATAATGCATAACTTTACTCATAGCCTCGCCACAAAAGCCAAAACTTTGAGAAAATCTAAAAGCATCTTTTAGTTGTCCTACAATTTGAGTTTCACCAATAACCAAACTATCAAGTGCAGAAGCAACTGAAAAAAGATGATGCACAGCACCATCTCCATCATAAATATCAGCCCTATCATATAAAAATTCAAAATCCAAAGATGAATAACTAGCTAAATTTTCAATAATATTTTTACTACTTTGTTTTATATTTGAACTTTTTGCAATAATTTCAACTCTATTACAAGTAGAAAGTAAAACTAACTCACTTGTAGTTTGTGTTTCCAAAAGTTTTCTTATAAATCTTGCTTTCTCTTCATCACTATTAAATGCTAATTTTTCTCTCTGTTTTATATCTAAATTTTTATGCGAAAAACTGATTACTAAATAACTCATCTTAAAAATCTCTTTCTATCATAGCTTTCATAATATTTATTAAATCTTCACTATTTTTTTCATCTTTTATAGAGTTTATTGCTTCAAGCCCTATATTTTTTGCCTCTTTTATAGCATCACTCAAAGCATTTGTACTATTTAGTTTATCTTTTAAATAATCAAGCTCTTTTTGGTTTAACTCTTTTTTATACAAAGATTTCAAATACTCTTTATCTTCAACTCTTTCATATAAATATAGATATGGAATAGTTACTTTTCCCTCTTTAAAATCAAGCATAGCAGGTTTTCCAAGAGTTTGGCTACTTTGTGTAATATCTAAAATATCATCTACCATCTGAAAAGCAAGACCTAAATTTTTTCCATAAGAGGCATATCTCTCTTGTTTTTCATCATCGCAACCTATCAAAATAGCTGCACTTCTAGCACTAGCTTCTATTAGCGATGCTGTTTTTTTATATATCATTGTTAAATATTTATCATACGAACTATTAAATGATTGCGTTAAATCAACATCCATCATCTCTCCAATACTTAGTTCCGTTACTGCATTTGAAACATGATATGCAACTTTCTTATCCATTTGAGATAACTCAGTAAAGGCTCTTGAGTATAAAATATCTCCAAACATTATTGAAGTTTTATTATCATACAAAGCGTTAATAGATGGTTTTCCTCTTCTTGTATCCGCTTCATCAATAACATCATCATGTAAAAGTGATGCTGCATGAATCATCTCTACAACTGCACAAAGCTTTATAGTTTCACTATTAACCCCAGCAATTTTAAGTATAAGTTTACTTCTTAGCATCTTTCCAGTTGCCAATTTTTCAAGCAAATCCAAAGCCTTTGGATAATGGCAAACCTCTACAAAATCTCTAATTTGATTTTTTACTTTTTCTAAAACTTCCACTTAACTATCCAACCTACTAATAATCTCTCCAGAAAATTCCATATAAAGCCCTTTTTTCATAGAGTTTACATCTTCTTCATTCTTTTCTTTAAACTCTTCTAAATATGAGTTTATATCAAAATCTTCATCTTTATCTTTGCTTACAATCAACTCTAAAATAGCAAGTTTTTCAAAAACTTTATCTATCTCATCTTCAACTAAATCTCTGTGAGTCTGCTCTAAAATATCAAAAAACTTTGACTTTGGACTTCCAAAAAATATATCATCGTCATCTTCTGTAAACCAATCTTTAAATTTACTCACCTTTTTCTTCCAATCGCACTCTTACACTTTTTGCATGTGCTGTTAATCCTTCAGTATCTGCTAAGAGAGCACAAGACTCTCCCAAATCATTTATAGCTTTTTTTGAAAAACTAATTATTGAGCTTTTTTTAAGAAAATTTTCTACATTTAAAGGACTATAAAATTTAGCAGTTCCACCTGTTGGTAAAGTGTGATTTGGTCCTGCTATATAATCACCTATTGGCTCAGGAGTATTTTCACCTAAAAATATTGCTCCTGCATGTTTTATAAATGGAAGTAACTCAAATGGATTTTTTGTCATAACTTCAAGGTGCTCAGGTGCTATTTCATTCATAAGTTCAATTGCTTCTTCCATATTTGAAGCGACAATTATAACTCCTCGCTCATCTATTGATTTTTTAGCAATCTCATATCT
>JAGOHQ010000104.1 GCA_017996075.1 Aliarcobacter sp. | reverse complement strand
TTAAAAATAAAAATAAAAGAGTATCTATAAATATATCTTATGATGATATTTTAAATGAAAAAACTACAAAACATATATATAACTTTCTAGATGAAAATATAGATTATGCTTCAAATATTGAGTTTGAGATACTAGAAAGTGAAGAGATATCTGATTTTGATTTAGTTGATGTTTTTATAGATAATGTTTCAAGATATGGGTGTAAAGTTGGAATTGATGACTTTGGTAGCGGATACTCAAACTTTCACCTTTTATCAAGATTGGATATAGATTTTATCAAAATAGATGGCTCTTTAATAAAAAATATTCACCAATCAAAAGATTTAGAGATAATTGTAAAAACAATATCAAATATTGCTAAAGAGTTTAATATCAAAACTGTTGCAGAATTTGTAGCAAATGAAGATATTTACAATAAAGTAAAAGAGTTGAATATAGACTATTCTCAAGGATACTTTTTTGATAAACCTTTGAAATTTGAAGATATAATTTAACTGTTTAACCAGTTTTCAACTATACTTTTTTTATCAAAAATCTTTGTTTTTGCTCTTGCTATATTTGCAATAGCTAAAATCTCTTTAATAGCTTTGTGAATATTATCATTTACAATTAAATAGTCATAATCAGTAAATGATTCAATCTCAATCTTAGCATTTTCAACTCTTTTTTGAATCATCTCAGTTGTATCTGTATCTCTAGCTATTAATCTTTGTTCTAATATTTTTAAACTTGGAGTTGTTATAAAAACAGAAGTTATTAAGTTGCCTAATTTTTTTCTTAAAATTTTGTGTCCTTGAACATCTATATCAAAAATTACAAGTTTTCCATCATTTAAAGCTTTTATAATTGGTTGTAACATAGTTCCATAATAGTTATTATGAACTTTTGCATACTCCAAAAATTTATCATCTTTTATATCTTTTTCAAACTCTTCTTGACTTACAAAATTATAATCGACTCCATCTTCTTCTTCACCTCTTAAGGCTCTTGTAGTTGTTGAAATAGAAAAATAGTAGTTTGGTATACTTTTATATATCTCTTTTAAAAGTGTAGATTTTCCACATCCACTAGGTCCTGAAATAACTAAAATTGCACCTTTTAACTCTTTTATCATCTTATTCCTTTATCGATATATTTATATCAACAGATTCACCACTTGCTAACCTGTCAATTAGATTTTGATCAAGTTTTGTAAGAAGCGGTTTTAGCTCATCAATTTTAAATCTATTTAAAACTAAATGATATTTGTTGTTATCCAAAGAGAATTCATAATCTTTAACTTCATCTAAAGCTTCATCTATAATTTCACTTATATCTTTCCAATCAGCTTCGTCATTTATCTGTTTTTTATCATCTTTTAAAATAGTATTAATTTTATTTAATTCAAGGTTATCTAAAACTCCACCTTTTTGTAAGGCGCTTAAGCTAATAATACTCTCATCTTCATTTTCATCTACCATATCGTCAACCATATCATCGACAAAACTCAAATCATCGTAGTTATCAAAATCTTCACTATCATCTAAACTATCATTTATAAAATCAACTACAGGAAGAACAAAATCTTCCTCTTCTGTAGAAATAAATTTTGATAAACTCTTATTATCTTTTATTTCATGTGCCGTAAGTTCTATTTGCTCTTTTAATATTGCTTCTAATTTTGTAGGAAGAAATGGTCTTGGAATCAAAAAATCTCTTTGTTTTTCAAAACTTAACTCTTCTGAACTAATTGCTCCCAATCTAGCTGTTAATGTCTTTATTTTATTAAATTTATTATCAATAAAAGGCTGATCAACAATTATTAAATCATATTTTTTATCAACGCTAGTTGTTTTTTGAACTATTAAATCAACTTTAATTCTTTTACAAACAAGTATAAATATATGTTCAATTATTGCTGTATCGCAAATAAGAAGGATTTGCACTATTTTATCTCCTTTAAGTTTAGCTCTTCAAGCTTAAAAACTTTATCACATCTAAAAGCTAAATCCTCTTCATGAGTTACCAAAATAAGTCCAGCATCATTCTCTTTTATATAATTAAAAAGAGTATTCATAACTACATTTGCAGTATCTTTATCTAAATTTCCTGTTGGCTCATCTGCAAAAATTATTTTTGGTTTTTTCATAAGAATTCTAGCAATTGACAATCTTTGTTGTTGTCCACCACTTAGCTCACCTACCCCTTGATTTAGGACGTGTGAAATATTTAAATCATCTAAAAGTTTATAATCAATATCTTGATGACTTAAAAGAGTAGCAATATTTAGGTTTTCCAAAGCACTAAATCCACGAAATAAATAGTGAGCTTGAAATACAATTCCAAAATCATCTCTTCTAATTTTTAATAATTCATTTTGTTTTAAAGAGTATAAATCTTTACTTTGAAAAACAACATTTCCATTTGTTGGTTTTAAAAGTGAAGATAAAATATTTAAAAGAGTTGATTTTCCACTTCCACTAGTTCCAATAATAGCTATTGACTCTTTTTTTTCTAAAACAAGGTTGATATTTTTAAAAAGTTCGTAGTCAAAATTATGAGATAGATTTTTTGCTTCAAGAAGTATGGATGCAAGGAGTGGTTTATTATTATTTTTTTCACTCATTGCATATCCTTTTATAATAGTTTTTTAAAACTATTTATTATTTACCCATTTGTTTTGCAACTTCAGCTGCAAAATCTTCTTCTTTTTTCTCAATTCCTTCACCTAGCTCAAATCTAATATAACCAGTAATTTTAATTGATGCGTCAACTTCTGCAATTGCTTGCTCAACAGTTTGTTTATCATTCATTACATAAGCTTGAGATAAAAGTGCAAATCTTCCATCTAATTGAGTATTATCAGTGATAAATCTCTCAATTTGTCCAGGAATAATATTTGCCCAAATTTTTTCAGGTTTACCAGCTGCTCTTAATTCATCTTCAAATCTAGCTTTTGCTGCTGCAATTGCTTCATCTGTTAATTGAGATTTAGAAACAAAATCTGGAATTTTTTTAAGAGGTTTTTTTAATCTTACTAACTCTTCATTTTCAGCTTCAATTTCAGCTCTTATTGCTCTATTTTCAGATTCAACAAAAGCTGGATCTAAATCTTTGTATGAAATAACTGTTGGTTTCATAGCACTTGCATGCATTGCAATATTTCTTAATAATGCCGATGCTTTATCTTTTACGCCAGCATCACAAGAAGCTGCTAGAATAACTCCTGTTCTTCCATTTACGTGAACATAACCATTAACAACTTGACCTTCAACACTTTGTAATTTTCTAGCAACTAAATTTTCACCAATAGTTGCAATTTTTTCTGCTAAATATGTTGGGAAATCTTTACCATTTATAGTTGAACTATTAAGAGTAAGAGCATCATTTATATTATTTGAAAATGCATGAGCTGTAATCTCTTTTGTAATGTTAATAAAATTTTCATTTTTTGCAACAAAATCTGTTTGAGAATTTAATTCTAAAATTACTGCTTTTGTTTTATCACTATTTACTTCAATAGCAATTAAACCTTCAGCAGCAACATTTCCAGCTTTTTTTGCAGCTTTTCCAAGCCCAGCTTCTCTAAGTGCTTGAACAGCTTTTTCTAAATCTCCACCAGTTTCATTTAATGCATTTTTACAATCCATCATTCCAGCACCAGTTAGCTCTCTTAACTCTTTGATTAATTGTGGAGTTGCTGCCATTATGCTTCTTCTCCTTCACCAAAGTTAATTTCTCCACCTTCTGCAACTGCTTCAGCTATAAGCTCATCTTGCTCTGCTTGAGAAATAGGCTCACCTGAAGTTTCAACACCACTTTCAGCTAATACAGCTTTTCCTTCGTTCATAGCTGCTGCCATTTCATTACAAAATAAGTGAATACTTCTAATAGCATCATCATTTCCTGGAATTGGTAAATCTACAACATCTGGGTCACAGTTTGTATCAAGTGGAGCAACAACTGTAATTCCTAATCTTCTAGCTTCTGCAATAGCAATTTTTTCTTTAACTGCATCAAGAACAAACATCATATCTGGAAGTTTGTGCATATCTTTAATTCCACCAAGGTATAGCTCTAGTTTTTCTTCTTTTCTTGAAAGCATTAAAGCTTCTTTTTTAGTTAAAAGGTCTAATTGCCCCTCTTCTCTCATTTTTTTAATAATTTCTAATTTTCTAATTGATTTTTTGATTGTTCCAAAGTTTGTAAGCATTCCACCTAACCATCTGTGATTTACATATGGCATTCCACAATCTTGTGCAGCTTTTTTAATAGTTTCACTAGCTTGTTTTTTAGTACCAACGAAAATCATTGTTTGACCTTCAGCAGCTCTATCTCTTACAACATTATATGTATATCTAAAGTATCTTAATGTTTTTTGTAAATCTATAATATAGATATTTTTTCTAACACCGAAAATGAATTTTTTCATTTTTGGATTCCATCTTCTTGTTTGGTGTCCGAAGTGTACACCACACTCTAATAGGTCTT
>JAGOHQ010000002.1 GCA_017996075.1 Aliarcobacter sp. | reverse complement strand
AAGTTTTTGGTAAACCTAAGGAAAAATCCTTAAGTTCTATTTTTTATCAAACAATTCCTTGCTCAATCATAGCATCAGCTACTCTTCTAAATCCAGCAATATTTGCTCCTAAAACAAGGTTTGTTGGTTCTCCAAACTCTTTTGCAGTTGCACTTGCTGTATCAAAAATATGTTTCATAATTTTTTCTAGTTTTGCATCAACTTCTTCAAAAGTCCAAGAAACCATAGAAGCATTTTGAGCCATCTCTAATTGACTTGTAGCAACTCCACCTGCGTTTGCTGCTTTTCCAGGCCCATATGCAATTTTTTGTGCAACAAAGAAATCAACAGCTTCATTTGTTGAAGGCATATTTGCACCTTCACTTACACAAACACAACCATTTTTAATTAATTCTTTAGCATCTTCTAAATTTAATTCATTTTGTGTTGCACTTGGGAATGCTGCAAAACATGGAACTGACCAAACGGCATTTCTTCCTTTAGGATAAGAATCTACTGGAATATATTTTGCATTTTTTCTGTATTTTACATACTCAGTTAATCTTGCTCTTTGATTCTCTTTTAAATCTTTTAAAAGTTCTAAATCAATACCTTCTTCATCTAGAATCATTCCAGATGAATCACTACAAGTAATTGGTAATGCTCCTAAGTGATATAGTTTTTCAATAGTATAAATAGATACATTTCCAGAACCAGAAACTGTACATTTTTTACCTTTTAAACTCTCTCCTCTAGCTTCAAGCATATTTTTTGCAAAATATACACAACCATAACCAGTTGCTTCAGTTCTAGCAAGTGATCCACCCCATTTTAGAGATTTTCCTGTTAAAGTTCCATCATAAGTGTTTGCAAGCTTTTTATACATACCAAACATATATCCGATTTCTCTTCCACCAACACCAATATCTCCAGCTGGAACATCTGTAGTTGCTCCAATATGTCTATATAATTCAGTCATAAAAGCTTGACAAAATGCCATTATTTCATTATCTGATTTACCTTTTGGGTCAAAGTCACTTCCACCTTTTCCCCCACCAATTTGAAGCCCTGTTAAAGCATTTTTGAATATTTGTTCAAACCCTAAGAATTTAATAATTCCAGTGTTTACACTTGGGTGAAATCTTAATCCACCTTTGTATGGCCCTAAAGTCGAACTAAACTGTATTCTATAACCTTTGTTGATTTGGATTTCTCCTTTGTCATCAACCCAAGTAACTCTAAACATGATTTGTCTTTCAGGTTCAACTAATCTTTCTAAAACTTTATTCTCTTTATATTTTGGATATTTTTCGAATAGTGGTTCTAGTGAGTGTAAAACCTCTTCAGCAGCTTGATGAAACTCATCTTGTCCAGGACTTGTTCTTTTTAGATATTCTAAAAGTTCGTTTATATTTGCCATTTTCCTTCCTTTTATTCAAATTTCGGGAAAGGAGTTTATCAGAAGAATTATTTGATTTTGTTTAAATTTAGGTAAAATCTTTACAAATTTATAAAAATTTTACCTTTTTTCTCATTTTTAAGAAGATTTTAAGTAATTTATTCGTTCATTGAAGCAAAAAAATCATCATTGTTTTTTGTTTTTTGCATTTTTGGATATAAGAATTTTAGTACATCAACTTCATCCATTTCACTCATAGCATTTCTTAAAATCCAAGTTTTTTGTAAAATATCAGGAGTTAAAAGAAGTTCTTCTTTTCTAGTTCCTGATTTTACAATATCAATAGCAGGATAAACTCTTTTATTTGATGCATTTCTACTAAGAACTACTTCAGAGTTTCCAGTACCTTTAAACTCTTCAAAAATAACTTCATCCATTTTTGAACCTGTATCTATTAAGGCTGTTGAAATTATTGTTAAACTTCCACCCTCTTCAATATTTCTTGCTGCTCCAAAAAATCTTTTTGGCTTGTGCAAAGCATTTGCATCAACTCCACCTGAAAGAACTTTTCCAGATGATGGAGTTACCGTATTGTAAGCTCTTGCTAATCTTGTAATAGAATCAAGTAAAATTACAACATCTTTTTTCATCTCTACAAGTCTTTTTGCTTTTTCAATAACTATTTCAGCAACTCTTACATGGTTTTGTGCTGGTAAGTCAAAAGTTGAGCTATAAACTTCACCTTTAACACTTCTTTGCATATCTGTAACCTCTTCAGGTCTTTCATCAATTAATAAAACCATCAATGTAACTTCTGGGTGATTTTTGCTTATTGCATGAGCTAACTCTTTTAAAAGTTCCGTCTTACCAGTTTTTGGAGGTGCTACAATTAAACTTCTTTGACCTTTACCCATAGGAGCAAAAAGATCTAAAACTCTTCCAGTTAATTTTTGTGAATCAAATTCAAACTTAAATTTTGTAGTAGAGTATAAAGGAGTTAAATTATCAAATAGAGGTCTATTTTTAGAATCTTTTACAGGAAGATAGTTTATGGCTTCTATTTTAAGTAAAGCATTATATTTTTCGCTATCTTTGTTTGGTGGTCTAACTTGCCCTGTTACAATATCCCCAGTTCTTAGTGCAAATTTTTTAATTTGTGTAGCACTTACATATGAGTCATTTGAAGTATCAGAAAAGTTTCCATCAATTGCTCTTAAAAAACCAAATCCACCATCTTTTATCTCTAAAATACCAGTAAAAAGTATAAAACCACCTGCATCTATTTGAGAAGCAAGTATCATAAACATTAAATCTTGTCTTTTTAACTCTTGTGGATTTTCAACGTCTAAATCATTTGCTATATCGATTAGAGTTTCAATTGGAAGTTCTCTTAGCTGCTCAATTCTATAACCATCTACTGGTATATGAGTTCTTGTTTTTTTACTATTTTTTGGTTTTAAATCTTCTTGTTTTGACTCTTCCATGAGTTTTTTACCTTTGAATTTACATAAATATATGTAGTTTTTTGTAGTTTTTGTAGCTTTTAAAAAAAGTGAAGTGTGATTTTAGTTAATATTTATAAATTTGTCAAGAAAAGTAAAAAAGAGAGTAAAAGTTTACTCTCTTTTTAATTTATAAATTATAAATCAGAAGAGTGTTTAGCTAAATATTCAGCAACACCAGATTTATCAGCTTTCATTCCTTCATCACCTTTTGACCAACCAGCTGGACAAACTTCACCATGCTCATTTGTAAATAACATAGTATCAACCATTCTAATCATCTCATCTATGTTTCTTCCTAGTGGTAAATCATTGATAACTGCATGTCTTACTGTTCCATCTTTATCAATTAAGAAAGAACCTCTTAATGCAACTGAATCACCAAATAAAACATCGAAATCTTTTGAAATTTGTTTTGTAATATCTGCAACTAATGGGAATTTAACTCTTCCAATTCCACCATTTTCAACTGGAGTTTCTCTCCATGCAAAGTGTGAGAATTGAGAATCAACTGAACAACCAATTACTTGGATTCCTCTATCTTCAAAATCTTTAATTCTGTTTGAAAATGCAATGATTTCAGATGGACAAACAAAAGTAAAATCCAATGGGTAGAAAAATAGTACTGCACCATTTTTTCCGATATTTTTATATAAGTTAAAATCTTCTGAAATTTGACCATCTGCTAATACAGCTGTTGCTGTAAAATCTGGAGCTTTTTTTGTTACTAACATATTTAATCCTTTTTATTTTTTTTAAAATTTAATGGTGAAATTATATCACTCTTTTTTTAGAGAAAGCTTAAAAAGAAAAATATTTTTTAAAAGATAATCTTTATCTTTAATAATATATTTATTTTTACTTTGATACAGTTTTATAAAATTTTTTATGGAGAATTAAATATGGCAGTAAAAATTACTGATATTTGTATTAGCTGTGATGCATGTTTAGATGAGTGTCCAGTTGGAGCGATAGTTGATAATGATGATAACCCAACGGGTGAAGATGTATATTATGTATATAAAGATAAATGTGTTGAGTGTGTTGGACACAATGATGCTCCAGCGTGTGCAGATGCATGTCCTACTGAGGGTTGTATAGTTTGGGATGAAGTTGGTTCTAGTAAAATAGAAAAAGATGATAGAGGAGATGTTGGAGAGCCTGTTATAGAGTAATAATTTATACAAATTATACAAACTTGCTTTTTTATCTTTTTTTAGATAAAATCCGCGACTAAAAAAACAAAGAGGATTAGATTATGGAAAGAACATTATCAATAATAAAACCAGATGCAGTTGCAAAAAATGTAGTTGGTAAAATTTTAGATAGATTTGAAAGTGCTGGATTAAGAATTGCAGCTACGAAAAAACTACAATTAAGCAAAGCAGATGCTGAAGCTTTTTATGCAGTTCACTCTGCTAGACCTTTCTTCAAAGATTTAGTTGAATTTATGATTAGTGGGCCAGTTGTTGTTTCTGTTTTAGAAGGAAAAGATGCAATGGCAAAAAATAGAGATTTAATGGGTGCAACAAACCCTAAAGAAGCTGCAGCTGGAACGATTAGAGCTGATTTTGCAGATTCAATTGATGCAAATGCAGTACACGGAAGTGACTCATTAGAAAATGCAGCTATTGAAATTGATTTCTTTTTTGCACAAAGAGAAATTTGTTAATCTAAAATGAAAATAGAGTTTAAAAAAATACCGCAAGAAAAAAAAGAGTTTAATACTTCTTTAAATTCAGTTAAAATTGAAGGTACTTTTTGTAGAATTTCGTCATCGTTAGTAAAAATTGAAGCAAATTTGATAGGTAATATCGAAATAGATTGCTCAAGATGTGGAGCCTTAGAGACTTTAAACATAAATGAAGATTTAAAACTTCTTTTAAGTGATGGAGTATTTAAAGGAAACGAAGATGAATTTTTAGTAATAGAGATTGAAAATAGTTTAATTGACTTTGATGAAATAATTCAAAGTGAAGTAAACAGCATAAAAAGTGACTACTTACTTTGCAAAGATTGTGATGGAAATAGTAGTATATTTGAACAAGAATTTTAAAATAGGAGAATAATTATGGCAGTACCAAAAAGAAGAGTATCTCATTCAAGATCAGCAATGAGAAGAACTCATTATAAGATTGCATTAAAAAGACCAGTAAAAGATAGTGATGGTTCTTGGAAAATGCCTCATATGGTTAACCCAAACACTGGTGAATACAAAAACTAATGATAAAAATAGCAATAGATGCAATGGGAGGGGACTTTGGTCCCGAACCAATAATAGAAGGGTTAATTCTAGCCATTAGAAACAATAACAATTTTACAGCGATAGCTGTAGGAGATAAAGAACAACTTTCAAAACTTATACCACCTACATTTAACGACAGAATAGAGATTTTGGATACAAAAGATGTTATTAGTATGCATGATAGTGCAACTGATGCTCTAAAAAGAAAAGAATCAACTATTTATAAAGCAATAGAACTTGTAAAAGATGGTAAGGCAGATGCAGTTGTATCAGCTGGTCACTCTGGAGCTTCTATGTCTTTGGCTACATTAAAAATTGGAAGATTAAAAGGTGTTTCAAGACCTGCTATTGCAACACTTATGCCTACGAGTGAAAATCAAAATACTTTAGTATTGGATGTTGGAGCAAATGTAGATAGTGATGCGAAAAACTTATTCCAATTTGCAATTATGGGTCAAGCTTATGCACAAGTTGTTTTAAGACTTGATGAACCAATAATTGGTCTATTAAGTAATGGAGAAGAAGAGAGTAAAGGAAATGAAGTAACTAAAGAGGCTTATAAGTTAATCTCAAAACTTCCTAACTTTGCTGGAAATGTTGAAGGAAATGATATCTTTAAGGGAACAGTAGATGTTGTTGTTTGTGATGGCTTTGTAGGAAATATCCTACTAAAAACAGCCGAAGGCGTTGCTGATACGATTAGTAAAATTATGAAAAAAGATTTAAAAAGATCACTTATTTCAATAGCTGGTGCAGTTTTAATGAGAAAAGTTTTTAAAAATCTTAAATTAAAAGTTGATTATGCTGAATATGGTGGAGCTCCCCTTTTAGGAGTAAAAGCACCTGTGATAATATCTCATGGTAAATCAAATCCAAAAGCTATAAAAAATGCAATTTTTCAAGCAATTAATAGTGCTAGCTCAAATTTGGATTCTGTAATTGAGCAAAGATTAGAGAAATATTTAATAAAAGAAAGTAGTAGCGAAAATACTACTCTTTAAGGAAAAGATATGAAATATGCGGCTTTTAGGTCAATTGGTGCCTATATTCCACCAAAGATTATGACAAATGCAGATTTTGAAAAATTAATTGAGACAAGTGATGAGTGGATTACAAAAAGAACAGGTATAAAAGAGAGAAGATTAGCTGAAGATCATGAAGCTCCTTCTGACTTAGGTGCAAAAGCTGCAGAAGTTGCAATAAAAAGAGCAAATATTTCTAAAGACGAAATAGATTTAATAATTTGTGCAACAGTTACTCCTGATTTTTTATGTATGCCTTCAACTGCTTGTTTGATTGCATCAAAAATTGGTATTACAAATGTTATGGCTTTTGATGTAAGTGCTGCATGTACAGGTTTTGTATATATTTTAAATATTGCAAAAGCTTTTATTGAATCAGGTTTAAAGAAAAATGTTTTAATAGTTGGAGCTGAAAAATATAGCTCAATTTTAAATTATGAAGATAGAACAACTTGTTTTATTTTTGGAGATGGAGCAGGTGCAGCAATAATTAGTGCGACAGATGATAAAAATGAAGCAATAATTGATATTAGTTGTTCTAGTGATGGAACTTACGAAGACTTAATCAAAACTACTGGTGGTGGAAGTAAGCATCCATGTAGTCAAGAAGTTGTAGATGCAAAAATGGCTTGTATATCTATGAAAGGTAATGAGACTTTTAAGCTTGCTGTTAAAACATTAACTTCAGATGTTGTAAAAATGCTAGAAAAGCATAATCTTTCAAATAAAGATATTACTCATTTTATTCCTCATCAAGCAAATTATAGAATCATAAAAGCTGTTGGTGAAGCTTTAAATATAAATGATGAGCAAACTGTTGTAACGGTTGATAAGTATGGAAATACATCAGCTGCATCAATTCCTATGGCTATGAATTATGCTTTTGAGCAAGGTAAAATAAAAGCAGGAGACACTATCCTTTTTGATGCATTTGGTGGTGGATTAACTTGGGGTTGTGCACTATTTAAGTTTGCACCTAAAAAATAGTTTTAAAACTATTTTTTAGCTAAATCTACTATTATTTGGATTCTTTTTAAATACATTCATTGATTTATTTTTTGGATTTTTATCGATATTTTCCAAAGTTGCACTTATATTTATAAAAACAATATTATCATTTTTAATAATTTGAAAAATAGAACTAAATGGTATTTGAACCAAACTTCCAAAGTTATCTTTTCCAAAACCAGCTTCAAAAAACAAGCTCTCTTCTTTTATATATGCCGATTGAAATGTATAACCAGCTAAAGTAAATAGTGAAAATTTACTTAAATTATCTTTTAAGTCATTTGGTAAGTCTGGCTCAAAAGTTATATTTGAAATATTTGCAACAACACTAAAATCAATACCTTTTGATATAAAAAAGTTAATTTGTTCTTTACAATGATTTTGTATTAATTCCTGAAATTCTACATTTTCTGTAATATTTTGTGTCAAATTATATCCTTTTATATTTCATTTTTAATTTTTTCAAGCTCTTCTATTTTTGTTATAAATTGCTCTTTTTTATCTTTTACGAAAAGTATTCTATCTTTATTTATCTCTAAATATTGCTCTTTTGAGTATTTTATAATTTTAAAAAGATAGTTTCTTTTTGAAGTTAAGAAATCTTCTATTTTTTCAAAACCAAAATTTGCTTTTAATTTTGCAACTATCTCATCTTCTTTTGGACAATTTATAGAAAATCTACTAGGTTCTTTTTTGTATAACTCTTCACTTTCTACTATTTGCTGCTCAAAGTGTGCAATAGTTGCTTGTGTTGTTTGAATATATGAATAAGATAATGCACCATTAAAATATGCAAATTTCTTTCTTAAAGCTGAAATATTTTCTAAAATTGCTTTATAAAATACTCTTATTACATTTTCATAAACTTTAGCTGCAAAGTGTCTTGTGTTGGAAAACTCAATATCAGATGCAATTTCTCTATTCTTTCTTATAAGCTCATAATTTTCTTGCCATTTTACAATATCATTTTTTACTATTCTAAAGACTTCTCTAAAAGATTCATCAGTATCTAATTCAACACTTTTAAGTAGTTTCATTGATCTTTTAAACATTTTATCAACAGTTTGATCATCATAAAATAGAGCTTTGTAAATAGCATCACTATCTACCCAAAATGTTTCAAAATCGAATTTTTCTATTTTTTCACCAAATAGTGATTTTGAAACTTCAAATCTTGTCGATTTCTTTCTTTTTATATTTTTAAATGTTTCATGTGCAATTTTATCCATTACACTCTCTAGAGAGTTGTATATTGTAAATAATTCATTTGAATATTTTTTATAGATATTATCAAAAGCTTCAAGAATTCTAGGTTCGCAAGATTCTAAAATTTCAACTAAAGCATCATAAACTTTTATTATTGTTTCGTACTCTTTTATTAAAATATCACAAAAACTTCTTAAATCTTTTTTGATGGCAAACTCTTTTGCTTCAGCAGCTTGTGGTCTAATAGTAGTTTCAATGAAATCTAAAACTTCTTGAATATTTGAGTCTTCTAAAAGTTTTGTATTATGTGTTGTATCAGCTAATTTTATAGATTTTATTCTATTTTTATGCTCAGATAAAAGTTTTTCTATGTTGTTATTAGTTTCAATATCACTTGTCAAAAGCTCCTTTTTTAATTCAGATAATAAATTTATATTCTCATCTTCAATTAAAATATCTTTCTCTTTTGCTCTTCCTTCTAATGCTTTTATTGCAGAAATTGGTACAACTTTTGCAAAATATTTACCAAATTTATCTTTTACATAATTTGTAGTCGTTTCTACTTGTTCAGGAGTTAATTTATCTTTTTGATTTAAAACACACAAAGATTTATTTTTGAAATGTTGCATATACTCTTCTAAAACTTGTGCTTCTGATAGTTTTCCAGCATTATCAATTAGTGTTAACCAAATAATTCCACCAACATCTTTTAAAACTCTTTTTGTAACATCTGTATCACTTTGTGACTGAGAGTTAAGTCCTGGAGTATCAACAAAAGAGATATCTTTTAAAATAGGCATTGGAGCATAAAGTGTAAGATATTTTATATTTTGCATTTCATCTTGTCTTTGATCTGTAAAATCAGCAATGCTCTCTATTGGTGCAAACTCTGTTGCTCCAGAGTAGTATGTGATTTTAAGCTTGAAATCATCACCATAATTTATAAAATTTACTTTAGATGTAACTGGTGTAATTCCAGTTGGTAAAATATTTCTTGAAAGTAGGGCATTTAAAAATGTAGATTTTCCAGCACTAAATTGTCCAGTAATTGCCACTTCCATAGGATATCTAGCTCTTTTTAGCTGTTTATTTAAAATTGTCTGAAACTGTATTGATGGATAAAATTTTTCATCTAAAAGTTTATCTACTATTTTTTGTATTTCACCAACTAGACCATCTTCATATATTATCTCTTTTATTTCATTATTCTCATGATATTCATTAGCAAAGTTTTTTAGGATATTAAAATTTGCACTCATTAGTTTAATCCTTTGATATTTGACATAATACTTTCAAGTTTTTTGATATTTTTGTGTAAATCTATAGATAATTCAGCTTTATTTTTCTCATTTTCTTCAAATGTTGAAATTTTTTCTTCCAAAGTTGCCTCTTCATTTATCAATCTTTGCTCAAACTCTTTTAGAGGTGCATTTAATGTATTAAAAAAGGTTTCAATTAAAATTGAACTAACTTTTTTTGCTTTTATTTTAATATCCTCTTCAATAGCTTTAAATTGATTTTTTACTATATCCTCTATATTTCTATCAAGTTCGTTTAGTTTTGTTTCCTTTGCATTTGTTACAGCTAAAATTATTTGATTAACCATAATTTCATTGTTTGAAGTTAAAAAACCACTTTTAAAATCTTCTTGAAAAAATCCTCTAGCATCAAAATTTTCATTTTTGTGTCCAATTAGAAAACCTAAATCATGATATTTTTGTTCACATTG
Source organism: Aliarcobacter sp. (assembly GCA_017996075.1). GTDB lineage: Bacteria > Campylobacterota > Campylobacteria > Campylobacterales > Arcobacteraceae > Aliarcobacter. The sequence continues at coordinate 7,832 of JAGOHQ010000002.1, read as the reverse complement.
TTCACCTATTGTTTGAGATTTTTTGATAAATTTATATCTATAATCTCTTATAACATCAATAATTCCATCTTTAATTGCAGTTTCAACAATAACTTTTACTCTTGCATTTTCAGGTCGTTTTTTTGTTTTTTCCAAAGAGTATCTAGTATCATTTACAACCCTTTGTTTTATTATATTTTGAAGTTCAAATAGCTCACTTTGTAAAAATGTTTCTAAAGAGTCTATATATGATTTAGCATCATTTTTGTAGTAATTTATATCTTCATTCATAGAAGAAAGAATTTTTTTATTTGTATCTTTTTTCTTATTAAATTCTATTAATTCTAGTTCAAGCTCATCTTTTGATTTATTTAATAAAGTTAGTTCATAGTGATTAAATCCTATTTGTTTCTCTAAAACTCTATTAATTTGAGTTTTTGCTGATTGAATTACTAAGTCTCCTTTAGCAGAAGAAGTCCCAAATAGACTCTCCATTAGATAATTTTCTATCTCTAAAATTCCTGTATCTTCTAAAGTAAATCCAGCTTCTAGTGCTTCTTTTTCTCTTCCTGTTCTATGCAAAAGTGCCATATAACCTGATATTGGAATGAATTTTATAGTTTTTAAAATATGGTCTAGTTGAGAGTCTTTATTTTGAGCTTTTAGTTGTCTTTGTATCGATGTTTTAGTGTATTGTATAACTTCATCTAGATTTTTCTTACTTACAGTATCAGCTCTTGTAATTACAACTAAAAGTTTTGAGATATTTTGATATAAAACTGCGTCTATAATAAATTCGACATCTTTTAAAGTAGCACTTTGAGATACATTCATAAGGTGCATCATCATGTCACACTTACTAATATACTCTTTTGTAATCTCTTCTCTTTGAATAACTGGGTCATCAAGACCTGGAGTATCAACTATTTCTATTCCATCACTTAAAAATTTAAGATTGCTTCCAAGTTCAACATATTTTACAAGATTACATTTTTTTTGACTATGCTCTGCAGAAGTATAAGATTTTAAGTCATTTATATCAACTTCATCAAATCTTGAAGTTTCTCTTACATAATTTTTTAGATTTTCACCAAAAATTTTATTTGTTTCATCTACAAAATCTCTCATGCTTTCTAAACTATTGGCACTATCCTCAATTTTTTGCCACTCTTTTTTGTTCCAGTAAAAAACTTTTGCACTATCAGTTGGATTATGTTTTACTATAGTCAAATTTGCAGTTTCAGGAACAACAGCACTTCCTAAAATCTCTTTTCCCATAAGTGCATTTAGCATTGTAGATTTCCCAGCATTCATAACACCTGTTATTCCAATAGAGAATTTTTGATTATTCATATAAGAGTTTATATCTTCAAGTTCTAGTAAAATTTCTTTGCTTTTTAGTTCTGTTTTTAGTTCATTTAAAGTATTTTCAATAATAACTTTTAGCTCTTTAAATGGTGTTTTGCTCTCGTTTTCAACTTTTTTTACATGTTCTAAATCACTATCTTCTATATTTTTATTTTCAAATAGTGATATTAGTTTTTTAAAACTTTCTGTATTTAATATATTTTGATTGTTTAAATACTCAAATGATTCAATTAAAGTTGTTATTAAATTTTTAGAACCCTTTTCATAAATTAATTCAACAATACTGTTTTGAATATCATAAAACTCATTTATATTTGATGGAGTTTTAATATTTATTTCTTGGCAAAGTTTTTTAAAGGAGCTTAGATTTAGGTATTTATCATAGTTTTTTCTATTTGCACTAATAATTAATGCAAATATTGTAAAAGAGTTATCATCTAAAATTACATCAAGAGGCTCAATCTCTAAATTCTTCTGAAAACTAATACCATGGTACAACAAAAAGTAGTCATTTGATAAACTCATTCATTCTCTCCTAAATAAAAAAAGTTAAATATCCATAATGATATTTAACTTTTTCTATTATTTAGATTTATGAAGGTAAAACCTTCATAAATAACTATCTAAGTGCTACTAATTTTCTTCTTAAGTAAGCAATTTTATTTTGTAGTGGTAAATGTTTTGGACAATGGTCTTCACAAGCCATAAGTGACATACAACCAAATACTCCATCATCATCACCAATTAGTTCATAGAAATCTTCAGCTGTTCTACTATCGTGTGGATCTATTTCAAATCTTGCAACTCTATTTAGCCCAACAGGTCCAACAAAGTTTGGTCTCATTAACATTGTTCCACAAGATGCAACACAAATACCACACTCAATACATCTATCAAGTTCAAAAGTATCATTTGCAACTTTTGGTTCAATTCTATCTTCAAGTTTTGATATATCTACTTCATGATTTGAGTGAACCCAAGATTCAACTCTTTTACTCATACTATCCATCCATTTACCAGTATTTACTGATAAATCTTTGATTAGTTCAAATGCAGGCATTGGCATTAATTGTAATTTTCCAGTTGGATAGTTTGCGATTAATGTTCTACAACCTAATGCCGGTTTTCCATTTACCATCATTCCACAACTTCCACAAATTCCAGCTCTACAAACAAAGTCAAAAGATAAATCAGGGTCATGAAACTCTCTTATTTGAGTTAGAGCAATAAAAAGAGTCATACCTGGTGTCTCTTCTAACTTATATTCAACGAAGTGAGGTTTTGAAACCTTACTTCTAGGATTATATTTAAGAACTGAAATTGTAATTTCTCTACCTTTTTGCGTGCTCATTATTTATCTCCTGCTCTTTCATTTTTCTCTTTATAGTTCATTGGTAAATCAAATGGCATTAATGCGTCTTGAATTTGATGTCTATCTTTTCCTTCAGATTCCATTTTCTCAGTTATACTATCAACTTGCTCTTGTCTAACTGCTGATAATTCATGCTCAATAATCATACCTTTTGCACCATATCCTCTAAATGCAGGAGGCATTTCCATTTTCATAATATCAAGTGGTTCATAAGTAATAGTTGGTTCCATATCATTTTTATTTGGCCAAGATGTAAGAGTTCTATTTAACCAATTTTTATCATCTCTCATTAAAAAATCTTCTCTATAGTGAGCACCTCTTGATTCAGTTCTCTCTCTTGCCCCTTTAGCAACACAAAGTGCTACTTTTAACATCATAGGAACTCTATAAGCTTCTTCAAGTTCAGGATTTCCAGCTCTCTCTTTTGATTTAATGTTAATTTTTTTAGTTTTAGCTAAAAGTTCTTTTAATTCTTCAACAGCTTCTTTTAGTGGCTCTCCACTTCTAAAAATACCAACTTTATCATCCATTAGTTGTTTCATTCTGTTTTTAATTTTGAAAATATCTTCACTACCTTCATAAGCTAGAAGTTCATCTAAATATTTATCTTGCTCATCTAAAAACTTTTGTACAGTTTTTGTAGGAATTGTTACATCATTTGCTAAACAATAATCAGCAAAGTAGTTACCAATAATCATACCAGCAACAACTGTTTCAGAAACACTATTTCCTCCAAGTCTATTAAATCCATGCATATCCCAACAAGCAGCTTCGCCACAAGCAAACAGTCCTGCTAGATTTTGAGATTCACCAGTTGGTTTTGTTCTAATTCCACCCATTGAGTAGTGTTGCATTGGTAGAACTGGAGCCCAACCTTTTGGACCCTCATCAGCTGGATCTATTCCGTTGAAAATTTGACAAATCTCTTGAACGTCTCTTAAGTTTTTCTCAATATGCTCTCTTCCCAAAATAGAAATATCTAACCATACGTGGTATCCATAAGGAGAGGGAACACCTTTACCATTTCTAATATGCTCAATCATTCTTCTTGAAACAACGTCTCTTGATGCTAATTCTTTTTTCTCTGGTTCGTAATCTGGCATAAATCTATGACCATCAACGTCTCTTAAGATTCCACCATCTCCTCTACAACCTTCTGTTAATAAAATACCAGATGGTACAATTGGAGTTGGATGGAACTGAACAGCTTCCATATTTCCTAAAGTTGCAATTCCAGTTTCAAGAGCAATTGCTGCACCTGTTCCTTCACAAATAACAGCATTTGTTGTCTGTTTAAATACTCTTCCGTATCCACCAGTTGCTATACATGTACCTTTTGCAACATAAGCTTCTAGTTCACCAGTAATTAAATCTCTTACTATTGCTCCATAACATCTTCCATTTTCATGAATTAAGCTTAAAGCTTCTTTTCTATCTCTAATATCAACATCATGTCTTAATGCTTCATTTGCAACACCAAAAAGCATAGTGTGACCTGTAGCATCTGCTGTATAACAAGTTCTCCATTTTTTAGTACCACCAAAATCTCTTGATGTGATTAATCCATGTCTATCTTCATCTTCAGTGATAGTTGTTTTTTTAGCGTTTATAACAGCTTCTCTTGTACCTTTTTCAACTCTACTCCAAGGTACACCCCAACTTGCAAGTTCTCTAATTGCTTTTGGTGCAGTGTGAACAAACATTCTAGCAACATCTTGATCACATCCCCAGTCACTACCTTTTACAGTATCTGCAAAGTGTAAATCCTCATTATCACCATCAGACATTTTAGAGTTTCCTAAAGACGCTTGCATACCACCTTGAGCAGCAGCACTATGAGATCTTTTAACTGGAACCAAAGATAAAACAACTGTACTTAATCCCTTTTTTTGTGCAGCAACAGCAGCTCTAAGACCTGCTAATCCACCACCAATTACTAATGCATCACAGTAATTAATTTTCATTATGCGATTCCTCCAACACTTTTAGTTTTTAAGTCATAATTCATAATATGTGCAGATGGTTTGAATGAATCTCTAGGAACATTATTTTTAGAGTTTTCGTAACCAATTTTCATATAAGCAGCAAGTGATGCAAATCCTAAAACTAAGAAAAATACTGTTAATGCCCATTTAAGTTTTTTAAGTGCTTTTCTTGTTGCTTTTGGGTTTTCTCCATCAAACCATCCCCATTTTACACAAAGTCTATAAAGACCAATTGTTCCATGGAATTCAACAGCTAATAATAAAAGAATATATAGTGGCCACATATATTCATCCCAAACTCTTGCACTACTTTCGTAAGGTCCTATTTGATCTGGGTGAGTCATAATTACATACAAATGCACTGATCCTAGGAAGAACATTGCAAATCCTGTAAATGCTTGTGTAAACCATAATTTTGTATCATCATGTCCCATACTTTTTGCATGAGCTTTTATTACTTGATACTGCTTAAAGTTACCTGGTAATTTTCTCATTCCTAAAGCAGCATGAACAATAAAAATAACAAAAATAACAAGCGCAGCAATAGATACTAAAAGAGGATTTCCATCTTCAAATATAAAGCTACCTTCTAATAATTTTGTAACTTGGTACATAAAATCATTTGACACCAATATTGATGCAACAAGCATCATATGCGCCCACATAAATAAAGCTAAAAAACCACCTGTAAAACTTTGAATAAAGTCAAGTTTTGCAGGTAATCTACTTTTTTTCCCTTCTACGGTTTTCCCTAAATAACCCTCTACTAGGTCACTCATTTGCTATCCTTTTCTTTAGATTTAGATTTCACAACATAATATCAAATTATAGGTTTAAAATTAATCAATAAAAAAGCTTTTTGTTAAAAAAATATAAAAGATTGTAGAAAAGTGACATTTAGCCCATTTTCAGTGGACTAAATGTTAAAAGAAAGTTTTATAGTGTTACTAAAATACTCACTATAAAAATAGAGATTTTACAGCTAATTGTGCAAAATTTATTAAAGTATCAATATTTAATACAGGAATAAAGAATACAACAGCAGAACCAATACCACCAACAACAGTTAAAATTGCAACAAAAAGTATTGCATATGTAGATACTCTACTGTCGTTGAAATCTTCGCTTATGCACTCATCTTTTGGAGGATAAAAATACATAACAGCAATTAATCTTAAATAGTAGTACATTGAAACTATTGTTGCAAAAATTGCAAAAATTGCTAATGCAACATATCCAGCTTTTAATGCTTCTGTAAACACATAAACTTTTCCTATAAAACCAATAGTTCCAGGAATTCCTGCAAGTGATAACATAAATATTGTCATCATTGCAGCTAAAAATGGTCTTTGTTTTGCTAAACCTTTAAAGTCATCAAAAGTAACTTTAATATTTGTCTCTGAAATAATATGAGAAGCTAATCCAAATGCACCCAATGCTGATACTAAATAAGCTATTAAATAAAACATTATAGAGTAAGCTGCTTCAATGTTTAATATTGAATTATTTGCATAACTTAAAGATATAAATGCAAGAAGTAAATAACCTGTGTGAACTATTGAAGAAGCTGCTAACATTCTTTTTACAATATCTTGAGTAATAGCAAGCCAAGTTCCAAATAGAAGAGTTAAAATAATTACAACTTGTAAAATAGTGTCCCAGAAATCTATGATTGGAGCAATGTAATCTAAGATTAATCTCATAAAAAATGAGAATATAGCAATTTTAAATGTAGATGCCATATATGCTGTAATAATCATAGGAGCACCTCTATAGATATCTAGTACCCAAGATTGGAAAGGAAATGCTGCAATTTTGAAAAGGAAAGTAAATAAAATTAGAGTTAAACCAACATATAAAAGCTCAAGGTTTGAGCCATTACTTGCTTGAATATACGAATAAATATCTGCTAAATTTGTACTTGCAACAGTTCCAAAAACTAAAACAAGTCCTAATAGGAAAAATGCACCAATAAATGCACCAAGCACTAAATATTTAAAGATAGCTTCAACTCTTTTTGAATCGTCACTATTGTAGCCAACCATGATATATACACTAAATGATGCAATTTCTAATGCAATAAATGCAGTTATTAGTTCATTTGCTTGTGCTAAAACCATCATTCCAAATAACGCAAAAAGTAAAATACTAAAAAATTCACCTTTGAAATAACTTCTATGTTGTAAATAGTGCTCACCAATTAAAATTGTTAATAAAGTACCTAAAATTAACAAAATATTAAAGAAATTTGAAAAAGTATCAAAAGTTAAAACATTATTTAAAAAACTATCATAAGGTTGAATAGAATATAGAGTATTTGCATTTACAAGTGCAAATACTAAAGCTATAACTAAAAATAGTGAAGATACAAAAATATGACTTTTTACACTAATTTTTTCATACATACTCATAAATAGCAGAGCAATAGCTCCAAATAAAACCAGTAAAGTTGGAATTAAATAAATAAAATTACTCATCTTGTTGCTCCAATTTGTAAAATATCTTGTAAGTAGTGTGTAACTGTTGGTTCGAATTTATCTATAAAAACTTCTGGATAAAATCCCATAATAAACACTAAAACAACCCATGGAACAAGTCCAACAATCTCTTTGATTTTTAAATCTCTCATATTAAGTTCAGCTGAACCTTCTGGTCTATCTTGCAAAATTGCTCTTTGAAACATCCAAAGCATATAAGAAGCTCCAATAATAACTGATAAAGCAGCAATAACACCTAGATAAATATTAAAGTTAAATACACCAAAAATTATAAGTAATTCAGAAACAAATCCATTTGTACCTGGAAGTCCAACATTTGCAAAAAGCATAACAGCAAAAACAAATGTAAAAATAGGAGCTTTTTTTGCAATTCCACCTAAATCTTTTATAGTTTTAAATCCTGTTTGTTCTTGCATTAATCCTACAAGTAAAAATAGGGCTCCTGTAGCAATTGCGTGAGCAATAATTAAATATAAAGCTCCATTTATACCATAAGAGTTTAATGAAAAAATACCAGCAGCTATGAAACTTAAGTGTGAAGCTGAAGAGTATGCAAACATTCTTTTAATATCATCTTGCATAAGTGCAGCTATTCCAAAGTATACAAGACCAAATAGACCAATAATTACA
>JAGOHQ010000103.1 GCA_017996075.1 Aliarcobacter sp. | reverse complement strand
ACTTCTAAATCTTCTTTTGTTGCATTTTCAAAGATATCATTTACAAATAATCTCTCACTGTAAGTTAAATCATCATATTTTTTTTTAGTAAGACAATCAATAATAAAATCTATTGCTATGCTATTATCAACAATTTTACTTTTAATAAATTCTCTTTTTTTGATTATTTCTAAGGCTTCTTTTTCGGTTTGTTTAATAAGCTCATTAGCTTTGTTTATGTTTTTAATCATGTCTTGGATCTAGTTGTGCAGCAACAGGACCTGAAGTAACAGGGAAGTTTACAAAAACACTCATATCATCATCGGCAACTCTTTTTCTAGATAAAGAGTATAATCCTAAAAAAAATCCAATTGTTAGATATATAAAAAATATAGCTTCATAGTTTAAAAATGTAAATATAATACCTAAAATAATTGGGGCTATAAAGCTTCCAGCACCATAAGCAAAAAGTAAAGCTCGACTAATCTCAACCATATCTTTATTTTCATCTAAAACATCATTTGCTCTTGCAAGACTAAGTGGATAAATAGCAAATATAGTCACTCCTAAAAGTAGCGCCAAAATATAGTAGTAACTATTTAATTCAGGAACTATTATAAAAAGAAGAGAGACAAAAGCTGTAAAAAATCCACAAAAAGCAATCAACTTTCTTCTTCCATATTTATCTGATAATTTTCCAATAGGCCACTGAGAAACTAATCCACCAATCAAAGTTAAAGACATAAATATTGATAAAATAGTTGTTGAATCAAATTTATGCAGTATAGTCAAAGGTAGCATTGTAAAAAAACTTCCAACAAAAAATCCACCTATAAAACTTCCTGTAAGTGCCAAAGGAACTATAGAGTATAGTTTTGGAAAACTATACTGTTCAAAAGGTTTTAAAATTGGCTCTTTTATCTTTGTCATAGCAATAGTAATTAAAGAAAAAAGTACCAACACAGAACCAACTGTAAATACAAAAAATTCAGAATCTTTTGGAATAGTTAAAAAGAGTTGCCCTAAAGCAGTTGAAAGATAAAAAATTATTGTATAAATAGCCAAAATCTGACCTCTTTGAGAGTTTGAACTCTTTTCATTTAACCAACTTTCAACAATTATTAAAAGAGCATAAAATGAGAAACCAGAAATAAGCCTTAGAAATCCCCAAAAAAATTCATTTAAATATATAGAGTGAAGTAAAAAAGCAATTACCATTAAAGCAGCAAAAGATGCAAAACTTCTAATATGTCCAATAGTTGATATTATTTTTTGGCTAAAAATTGATGATGCGATTGCTCCTAAAAAAAATGCTGAATTTATTAAACCTATTGAAAAACTAGATACTCCAGCTTGTTTTAAATAAACACCTATATAAGTTATCATAATTCCATAACCTATTGCTAAAAATGTGATACTTAAAAAAAGTGATGATATTGGCAAGATATAAGTTTTTAAGTTTTTCATATAAATCCTTCATTTTTATTTGTTTGTTCTTGAATCATTTAATAACTCATCATGTTCACTCATATCCCAAGGTAAAGTTCCAGGTGATGTGTGAACAAATCTTAAGTATTTTTCAAATTGAGTTATTATGTCATTTATTATTGTATTCTCATCATAACCATATAAATCATAGTATAAACCACCTCTTTTTAGAAAAACCTCTGCATTGTAATAATATTTTTGTTTTTTTTGATCTATTTTTTGTTCTACAAAATCAGGAAGCTCATACTCTCTTAATCTAACCTCATATGTAAACTTAATATCATCATTTTTAAATATCACAATGATAGCTCTTATATACTCCTCATCATATTCAATTTTACAATTCCAATCTTTGTTTTCAAGCTCTTTTTCAATCTCTTTCATACTTTTATAGACATTATTTTTTATAAAATCAACAACTAAATCTTTTGTTGGGAAATTTATGAGTGTATTTAGTTTTTCTCTCCAATCACTTTGTTTCTCATCTGAATACATACTTAAACTTATGCTATGATTTAAACTTGCTACTCTGTGACTCTCTATTACCAAAGCTCTCCAAACTCCAATAGCTGCTATTAACATAATAATTGCAAAAGGCAAAGCACTTGTAATGGATGCAGTTTGTAAAGCACCCAATCCTCCAGCTAAAAGTAAAACAGATGCTATAACTCCTTGAATTACAACCCAAAAAACTCTTTGCCAAATTGAAGTATTTGTTGCCCCTCCAGATGCTAGTGAATCAACAACTAAAGATCCTGAATCAGCTGAAGTTACAAAAAAAGTGATGATTAAAATTACAGTTATAAAAGATACTATTTGAGTAAATGGTAATCTTTCATAAAGTTTAAAAAGTGCTATTGCTTTATCGGTTTGAACCTCTTTTATAAGCTCTTCATATCCTTGAACCATAACCATATGTAAAGCTGTATCTCCAAATACACTAAACCATAAAAATGTAAACAAAGTTGGAACTAACATAACTCCAACTACAAACTGTCTAATAGTTCTACCACGACTAATTTTGGCAATAAACAATCCAACAAATGGAGCCCAAGCAATTGTCCAACCAAAGATAAATAAAGTCCAATTACCCATCCAATCACTTGAAGTATAAGCTTGAAGACTAAAAGTTCTCTCCACAATATTACTTAAATAACTTCCAGTATTTTCTAAAAAAGTCTCAAGAATAAATATTGTAGGACCTGCAATAAATACAAATGTCATTAAAACTACAGCAATAAAAATATTTATTATTGATAATCTTTTAATCCCTTTATCCATTCCAGCAACTACAGAGATTAATGCAATTGATGTAATAAGTGCAATAATAGTGATTTGAACAGAAATGCTAACATCTATTGAGGGCCATAAATAGTTAAGCCCAGCATTTATTTGCGCAACTGAAAGCCCTAATGTTGTTGCAATTCCAAAAACTGTTCCTAAAATTGCAAAAGTATCAACAATATGCCCAGGTGCTCCATAGATTTTATCACCTATTAAAGGATAAAGAGTAGATCTCATAGATAAAGGCAACCCGTGTCTAAAAGCAAAATATGCTAAAGCCAAACCTGTAAGTCCATATATTCCCCAAATATGAAAACCCCAGTGAAAATAAGATATTTGCATAGCTTGTTTTGCTGCATCAACTGTTAAAGCCACACCTTGAGGTGGTGTTGAGTAGTGAAGAATTGGTTCAGCAACACCAAAAAAAAGTAAAGCTATTCCATAACCAGCAGAAAAAAGCATAGCAAACCAAGAGCTAAAACTATATTCAGGCTCTGAATGATCTGGTCCTAATTTAATTTTACCCCAAGGAGATATAGCAACTCCAACAACAAAGATTAAAAATAGTGCAACACAAAGCATATAAAACCAACCAAAATCTTCTGTAATATATGCTAATACATCTGCAAAAATATCTCCTGCTAATTTTGGATTACTAATTGTTCCTATAACCATAAGTGATATTACAATAACTGCTGGAATAAAAACAGGAATTAGTATAGTTGAATTTGATTTTTTGAGCTTTTCAAATGACATATTAAAATCCTTTTCTTTTTAATATAGTCAAAAGTAGCTTAAATAAAAAAATTGTTTATTAGATTTTAAATAATTTAAATGGTGCGGATGGCGGACTTGAACCCGCAAAAGCATAGCTTACCACCACCTCAAGATAAAAACTTTAGAGAACTTCTTATTTTTCACAGAGAGTCCAAGCACAAGGATGAACTATACATCTTTGTATTTCAGCTTTAGGATAAACAGCTTGTAATAGAACTAAAGCAATCCAAAGATTAGAAAATAAAATTAAATCTTCAAAAACAATTACAAAAAAAGATCTTAAACTTTCTTATTATGCAAAATATATAGACCTTGATGATAATAACTCTAAAATTACTTTTAATATCAATAATCAAAAGATTATTGAAGATGAAAAATTAGATGGAATAAAAGGATTTGTAACTAATGATTTTACATTAACAGCTAATGAAATAATTGAACATTATAATAATCAATATGAAGTTGAAAGAGCTTTTAGGATTTATAAAACTGATTTAAAAATAAGACCAATTTATCATAGATTAGAAACAAGAATAAAAGCACATATACTAATAAGCTTTGTATCATATGCAATATATAAAGAGTTTGACAGAAAATTAAAAATAAATGATGTTAAATTTAAATTTAATTTCTCACAAAAACTTTTAAGAAAAATCATTGAACATTTAATAGCAATAAAAATTGATGATGAAATAATTCCTATAAATCCATCTGAAATTCAAAAACAAATTTTAGACATCTTATAATATTTGTGTGTCTTATTGCGGAAGTCAGGAGTTTTATTTTAAAAAAAGCCCAATAAAATGGGCTTATTTGAGTTAATTATTAGTTTTTTGGAAGTAGTTTTACAGGAACTATCTGTATTTCATCCATATTCCAAACTCTGTTTGTAACATAAGGTTCATCCTCAAGCCATAAATCAAGTTCTTCATCAGTAGCAAAATCCACAAACAAAGATGAACCAACCATTTTAT
>JAGOHQ010000102.1 GCA_017996075.1 Aliarcobacter sp. | reverse complement strand
ATTGGTGATAAACCAGGTGATGATAAATCAAGCTTTGAGTTCTCTTTTGGAACAAGTTTCTAATGACAAAAAAAGTATCGCTTGATTTAAAAAAAAGATTAAGTAAAGAAGATGCACTTGATTTAATAAAAAATGCATCTTTGTTAGATTTAGCGAAGATGGCAAGTGCAAAAAAAGATGAGCTTCATAAAGAAAAACTAACTACTTTCATAGTAGATAGAAATATAAACTATACAAATGTATGTTGGGTTGATTGTAAGTTTTGTGCTTTTTTTAGACACAAAAAAGATAATGATAGTTATGTTTTAAAATTTGATGAAATTGATGAAAAAATAGAAGAACTTTTAGCAATTGGTGGAACTCAAATACTTTTTCAAGGTGGAGTTCATCCAAATTTAAAAATTGATTATTATGAAGAGTTAGTAAACCACATTCATACAAAATATCCACAAATTACAATTCACGGTTTTTCATCTATTGAAATTGATTTTATAGCAAAAGTTTCAAAAATCTCAATACTAGAAGTTTTAAAAAGACTTCAAGCAAAAGGTTTAAGCTCAATTCCAGGAGCTGGAGCTGAGATTTTAAGCGATAGAGTAAGAGATATAATTGCTCCAAAAAAAATGGACACACAAGAGTGGTTAGAGGTTCATAGGCTTGCACACTCTATTGGAATGAAAACAACTGCAACAATGATGTTTGGAACTGTTGAAACAGATGAAGAGATTATTGAACATTGGGATTTGATTAGAAAATTACAAGATGAGACTGGTGGATTTAGAGCATTTATTATGTGGAGTTTTCAAGGTGAAAATACAAAATTAATGGAAGAACATCCTCAAATAAAACCACAATCTTCAAATAGATATTTAAGACTCTTAGCAGTTTCAAGATTATATTTAGATAATTTTAAAAATCTTCAAAGCTCTTGGGTTACTCAAGGCTCATATATTGGTCAAATGGCTCTTAAATTTGGAGCAAATGATTTAGGTAGCACTATGATGGAAGAGAATGTTGTAAAAGCAGCTGGTGCAGCAAATAGAATGAATCAAGATGAAATGATAAGATTAATAAAAGATATAGGCGAAATTCCTGCAAAAAGAGATACTGCTTATAATATATTAGAGAGATTCTAACAAAATGAAAACAAGATATATTTTATATATTTTTTTACTATTACAAGGAAGTTTAATGAGTGCAACAATAAAACATATAAATATAAACAATGTTGATATTCCAGTGATTTTTGAAGAACAAAAATCGCTTCCAATTTTAAATTTACAACTAATTTTTAAAAATTCTGGATATATAAAAGATAATCAAAATTTAGGACTTGCTAGCTTATCAGCTAGAGTTTTAAATGAAGGAACAAAAAAATTAGGAAGTGTTAAATTTTCAGAGATTTTAGATGACAATGCTATTACTATTCATAGTGCTGTTGGTTTTGAAACTCTTACAATAGAACTTTCAAGCTTAAAAGAGAAATCAAATCTTGCAATTAAATCATTAAATGAACTTTTACAATCTCCAAATTTATCAGAAAATTCATTAGAAAAAGTAAAAACTTTGGCTATTGGTAGTTTAAAAAGAAAAGAGAACGACTTTGATGATGTAGCAAGTAAGGGTTTAAATGCTCTTCTTTATAGTGGAACTGCTTTGGCAAATCCTGCTGGTGGAACAATAGAATCTATTTCAAAAATTGAACTAAAAAATATAGAACAATTTTTAAAAAACTCTTTAACTTTAAATAATTTAACTATTGTTGCAGGTGGAGATATTAGTTTCATTGAGCTAGAAAATGCTTTAAAACCTCTTTTAAAAGAGCTAAAAGTTGGAGAAAAAGAGGATATTCAAAAAATAGAGTTTGTATCTAAAAAAGAGGAAAAAGAAGTTTTAAAACAGACAGAACAAGCATATATCTATTTTGGTTCAAATTTTAATGCAAAAGCTAAAGATGAAGAGAATTACAAGGCAAAAGTTGCTTCATTTATTTTAGGTGGTTCTGGATTTGGATCAAGATTAATGGAAGAGATAAGAGTAAAAAGAGGTTTAGCATATAGTGCTTATGCAAATATTGGAATTAATAGGCTTTACTCAAGTTTTAGTGGATATTTACAAACAAAAAATGAGAGTGCTTCTCAAGCTATTAATATTGTAAAAAGTTTAGTTGATGATTTTGTAAAAAGTGGAGTAACTCAAGAAGAGCTTGATGCTGCAAAAAATTTCCTATTAGGAAGTGAACCACTAAGAACTGAAACTTTAGCACAAAGATTAAATAGAGCATTTATGCTAGATTTTAAAGGTTTAAGTCTTGATTATCCAAAACTTGAACTAGAAAAAATACAAAATTTAAGTTTAGAAGATTTAAACAACTATATAAAAACTCATACTGAGTTAAATAATTTAACATTTTTTATTGTAAGGAAATAGTTTATGCTAAGATTTGCACCAAGCCCAACGGGAGATATGCATATAGGAAATTTGCGAGTTGCAATTTTTAACTATATTGTATCAAAACAGTTAAATGAAGGGCTTATTATAAGAATTGAAGATACTGATAAAGAGAGAAATATTGAAGGAAAAGATAAAGAGATTTTAGAAATTTTAAATCTATTTTCAATAGAGTATAAATCTGTTTTTTATCAAAGTGAAAATCTAAAGTATCATCAAAAAATGGCTCTTCAACTTATGACTCAAAAGAAGGCTTTTGCTTGTTTTTGTAGTGATAGCAAACTTGAAGAGTTAAAAGAAGAGTCTATAAAAAAAGGTATCGCTTTTAGATATGATGGATTTTGTGAAACTCTAAGTGATGAAACTGTTTTAAATACAAATGCACCTTTTACAGTAAGGCTTAAAAAACCAGATCATAATATAAAATTTACTGACCTTTTAAAAGGTGATTTTGAATATGCTCCTTTTGATGTTGATAGTTTTATTATTTTAAGACAAGATAAAACTCCTACATATAACTATGCTTGTAGTGTTGATGATATGCTAATGGATATATCTATGGTAATCAGAGGAGAAGATCATGTTTCAAATACTCCAAAACAGATACACATTAGAGAGAGTTTAGGTTATACAAAAGAGATAAAATATGTTCATTTACCGATCATTTTAAATGCAAGTACAGGTAAAAAAATGAGTAAAAGAGATGATGCAAGTAGTGTAAAGTGGCTAATTGATGAAGGATTCCTACCAAGTGCAATTGCAAACTACCTTGTACTTATGGGAAATAAAACTCCAACAGAGATTTTTACTCTAGAAGAAGCAATTTCATGGTTTAAAATAGAAAATATCTCAAGAAGTGGAGCAAAGTTTGATATTGATAAATTAAGATTCATAAATAGAAAACACATAGAACTATTAGACGATATGAGACTATCAAAAATTTTAGGTTTTGCTGATAATGATATTGGAAAATTAGCAAAACTATATTTAGAAGAAGCAAGTACAATAAAAGAGATAAAATCAAAACTAAATAATATTTTTTCTCAAAAATCTACTCTTGAAGGTTTTGAACAAGAGAGTCAAGCTATCAAAGAAGCGTTAAAAAATGCACCATATTTTGAGAATTATGATGATTTAAAAGATTATGTTGTTCAAAAAACAGAACTTAAAGGTAAGAATCTATTTAAACCATTAAGATATATTCTAACAGGTGTTGAAAATGGACCAAATTTAACAGATATTTATCCATTTATTAAAAACTATATTGGGGAGATTACAAAATGATAGATGCACTTATTAGCTCATTTTTAACTATTTTTTTTAGTGTTATTTTTCTTTACAAGTGGATTGTTATTATTTCAGCACTTTTAACTTGGGTTAGACCAGATCCATACAATCCAATAGTTCAAATGCTTTATAGATTAACAGAGCCTGTTTATGCAAAAATGAGACAATATATTCCAACAACTTTTGGAGGAATGGATTTGGCTCCACTTATTTTGATTTTTGCTCTTATATTTTTAGAGACATTTTTACAAAAAGTTCTTCTATAGATTTATGTTAAAAATATTTAAGTTTTCTCTTTTATTTACGCTTAGTCTAAATCTTTTTGCAAATAGTATAACTACTGATTTTATGCAAAAAGATTTCAAAATAACTTATGAATGGCTTGCAGAAAAACCAAAATCAAGTGCTAAAGATTTTTTTATATTACAATATCTTGAAAATGAAGATTTAAGTTATGAAAATGCAAAAAAAGCTTATGATATGAGAAATGGAAGAAATGCTCTTCTTGATAAAGCCTTTAAACAAAAATTCAATGAAAAAATATCTCCAGAAGATAGGTTTTGCTACAATGCTTCTATTTTAGAACTTAAAAATAGCGATTCAAGATGTATTGCTCTTGGTTTAGCTTCACTTAAAAAAGCATCTGACTTATCAAAAGAGGATCTTGCTTTTTTTATATCAAAGCTTGATATTTACCCTACTTTAAAAAATAATCTTATACTTATATCATCAAATGATATTTATAAAAAACTTATAAATGGCTCTACTGATAAATTTTTAGAAATTTTTTTTGAAGTTAGTGAT
>JAGOHQ010000101.1 GCA_017996075.1 Aliarcobacter sp. | reverse complement strand
TTTTGCTCCTTTTTTTGAAATTTTATCTATATTTCTCTTTATCTACTAAATTAACAAAACCCTATATAAATCATAATCTTGTATAATAAAAGCTATTTTGAATAATTTTTTAAAGGCAATAGATGAAATACAATTTTGATAAAGTAATAAATAGAAAAAATACAGACTGCTACAAATGGGATACTACAAAAGATGGAGTGATTCCTATGTGGGTTGCTGATATGGATTTTGAAGTTGCAAAGCCTATTGTGGATTCTATTATAAAAAGAGCAAAGCATCCAGTTTTTGGCTATACAATGGTTCCAAATGAGTATTTTGAAGCTGAGATTAACTGGTGGAAAAAAAGATTTAACTATGAGATAAAAAAAGAGCATATTATTCCAACATCTGGTGTAATTCCATCTTTAAGTGCAATAATTCAAACTTTTTGTCAAAAAGATGACAAAATCTTAATTCAATCGCCTGTTTATCACTACTTTAATATAGTTATACAAAACAATGATTGCAAGGTTATAACAAACAATTTGATATATAAAGATGCAAAATATGAGATAGATTTTGTTGATTTTGAAGAGAAACTAAAAAATGATAGACCAAAACTGTTTATATTGTCAAATCCTCATAATCCTGTTGGGAAAGTTTTTTCAAAAGATGAGTTGCAAAAAATTGGAGAGTTGTGTTTAAAATATGGTGTTTTGGTAATAAGTGATGAGATTCACAGAGATTTGGTTTTCAAAGATTATATCTTCACACCTTTTGTATCTATAAATAAAGATTTTGAACAAAACTCTATTACTTGTACAAGTGCTAGTAAGACATTTAATATTGCTTCTTTAAAAGCCTCAAATATAGTTGTGGCAAATAAAAAACTAAGAACATTTTTGGATAAAACTCTAAGTAAAAATGAGATGAAAGGAGTTAATGTTTTTGGGATTTACTCTTTGATTAGTGCTTATGAAGAGTGTGAAGATTGGCTTTTTGAACTACTTATTTATCTTGAAAAAAATAAAAACTTTTTGGAAGATTTTATAACAAAAAATATCCCAAACCTAAAAGTAGTAAAAGCCGAAGCTACATATCTACTATGGATTGATATAAGCTCTCTTAATATGGACTCAAAAACTTTTACAAAAAAACTAGAAGAGATTGGAAATATAAGAGTTATTTCAGGAGCTACTTTTGGAGAAAATGGCGATAATTTTATAAGAGTAAATATAGCAACACCTCTTGAGATTTTAAAAGAGGCTTTGCTTAGTATTAAAAAAACTATTGAAAGTTTTTAATAGTTTGATAGTTTTTGAAATGACACCTAAAAAATAAACAAAACTTTATTTTAATTAGAAAAAAATTAGGAAAATTAGGTATTATAAACAAGCACAATACTATTTTAAAATATTTAATAATTTTAGTAGGATCAACTTCTTTTATTAAATATTTAGAAAATAGAATTAATTCTATTATTAAAAAACTTCTTATAAATTATATGAAGTAAAATAGTAATAAAATGATAAATTTGTTAATTAAATTACTTTATTTAGGGAAATTTCAAGAATGAAAAAAAATATAATTTATTTAATATTAATACTTTTTAGTACATTTTTAAATGCCAATGAAAAAATTGTATTACAACTAAAATGGTTTCATCAATTCCAATTTGCAGGTTATTATGCTGCAAAAGAAAAAGGATTTTATGATGAAGTTGGTTTAAATGTAGAAATTAGACAAAGAGATTTAAAATACAATAATATAGACGAAGTAATAAATGGCAATGCACAATATGGTGTTGCTGATTCTATTTTGATTTTATATAGATTAAAACAACAACCTGTTGTAATTGTCTCTCCTATTTTTCAACACTCACCTAGTGTATTTATTTCCCTAAAAAAAAGTAATATATCTTCTGTTTATGAATTGAATAATAAAGATATTCTTTTTTATCCAAATGACACAGATGGTTTTTCACTACTTGCTATGATTAAAAAGTTTGATTTAGATGTAAATCTTGTTCGTGAAAGATATAAAGATGATTACATGAGACTTATTAATAATGAAGTTGATGTAATGCCAGCATATATTGCTAATGAGCCATTTTTATTTAAAGAGAAGGGTTATGATGTAAATATTATAAATCCAACTAATTATGGCTTTGATATGTATGGAGATATGCTTTTTACAAATGAAGATGAAGCAAAAAACAATCCAATTAGAGTAGAAAAATTTAAAGAAGCTACATTAAAGGGTTGGAAATATGCTTTAGAAAATAAAGAAGAGATAATTCAACTTATAAATGAAAAATATTCTAAAGAAAAATCAATTGAACACCTAAGATATGAAGCAAATGCTATTGATTCACTAATAAATAAAGATGTTACACCTTTGGGATATTTAGACCAAGGAAGAATTAGATACATAAGTGAAATGTATGAATATTATGGTTTAACTGAATCTAAAATAGATTTAAATGATTTTTTATTTGATGAGATATCAAAAAAAGATAAAAAACTATCATTAAGTGATGAAGAAATAAAATATTTAAAAGATAATCCTATTTTAAAAGTTCATAACTTTGACTCTTTACCACCATATAATTTCACTTTAAATAATTATCCTAAAGGTTTTGTAATTGATTATATTCAATTAGTAGGTAAAGTTTTAGGTGTTAAAATTGAATTTATACAAAATAAAAGTTTAAAAGAATCATTTGATATGCTTGAAAATAATCAGCTTGATATTCTTCCAAACATAGCAATAAGCGATGAAAGAAAAAAAACTATAGATTTTACAAATTATTCATTAGTTAATTTTCAAATAAGCTTAGGAGTAAATAAACAGTCTGATATTAAGAGTTTATCAGATTTAAAAAATAAAAAAGTTTCTGTTGTAGAAAACTCTTTTTTAGAAGATATTTTAAAAAAAGAGTATCCAAATATCAAATTATATAAAACAAAAAATACAGAAGAAGCTATTGAAGCTGTTGCCTCAAATAAAGCTGATGCTGTCATACATAATTTATCTACAATAGAGTATTTGATAAATAAAAACTGGTTAAGTAATCTAAAAACTATAGTTTTAAAAGATGATAATATTCAAACTATTGTTCCTTTACATTTGGGTGTAAAAAAGGATAATTTAGTTTTAAAATCGATTTTAGAAAAAGCTAATCAAAATATATCAGAAAAAGATACTAGAAATTTAGTTGATAAATGGTTAAAAAATAGTTTTTATGAAGAGATAAAATTATCTCAAATTGAACATGATTATTTATCTAAAAATAAAACTATTAATTATTGTGTTAACTCTAATTTTATGCCTATTGAAAGAATCAACAATAATAGTGTTTTAGGGATAACTTCTGATTATATAAATATTTTTAAAGAAAAACTAAATATAAATTTTAATCAAATAGAAATAGAATCTACTAAAGATGGTCTTAATAAATTGCTTACTAAAGAGTGTGATTTAGTTACATTTGTACAAAATTCTGATAATACAAATAAATTAGTTAACTTATCAAATTCTCATCTTTCTTTCCCTTTTGTTTTAGTTACAAAAATAGATAAAACATTTATCTCTTCTTTAAACTCTTTAAATGGCAAAAGAATTGCTTATGTTGATGATACATATAAAGAGATCTTAATTAAAGCATATCCACAAATAGAATTTGTAAAAGTTGATTCTTTAAAACAAGGATTAAAAAAAGTTAAAAATGATGAATTCTTTGGTTTAGTAGAGATACTTCCTGTTGTTGGACATGAAATACAAAAAGATTTCTCAAATAGTCTTAAAATATCAAAAGAGATTTTTAATAATGCCTATTTTTCAATGGCAACATCTAAAGATAATATAATTTTAAATGATATTTTAAATAAGCTATTTAGCTCTATTTCAAATGAAAACAAAGATAGTATTAATAATAACTGGATTTCTGTAAATTATGAAAAAATGGTTGATTATGAAAAAGTGCTAATTGCTGGAATGGTTTTTTTATTAATTATTTTTATTATTTCTTTAAAAAATAGACAAATTAATAATATTAATTCCCAAATGAAAAAATATATTAAAATTGTAGATGAAAATGTTTTAACTTCATCAACTGATTTAGATGGAAATATAACATATGCATCAGAAGCTTTTTGTGAAATTAGTGGATATACAAAAGATGAATTAATAGGACAAAACCATAGAATTATTAGGCACTCTGACATGAAAGAATCTACATATAAAGAGTTATGGGAAACAATTACTAGTGGAAAAACATGGAAAGGCGAAATAAAAAATAAAAAGAAAAATGGTGATTATTATTGGGTCAAAGCATCTATTTCTCCTATGTTTGATAATAAAGGTGAAATTATTTCATATACAGCAATTAGAGAAGACATAACAGATAAAAAAATAATTGAAGAGATTTCAATTACAGATGGATTAACAAATATATATAACAGAAGATATTTTGATGAAATATTTCCAAAAATTATAAATGAAGCAAAAAGAAAAAATGAGTTAGTAGCTTTTGTATTTATGGATATAGATCACTTTAAACAATATAATGATAATTATGGTCATCAAA
>JAGOHQ010000100.1 GCA_017996075.1 Aliarcobacter sp. | reverse complement strand
ATGTATTTTCTCCAATATGAATTAAACCTCTCATAAAAGTTCCAGTTGTAAGAATCGTCTTCTTAGATTTAAACTCTTCTCCAAGTTTTGTTTTTACTCCTAAAACTTCATCATTTTCAACAATTAAGTAACTAACCTCATCTTGATAAATATCTAAATTTGGTGTACTATGACAAACTTTTCGCATATACTCCTTGTATTCATCCATATCAATTTGAGCTCTTGTTCCTTGAACCGCTGCACCTTTTGAATCATTTAATATTCTAAACTGAATTCCAGTAGCATCTGTACAAAGTCCCATCTCCCCACCAATTGCATCTAGTTCTCTTACTAAATGTCCTTTTGCTAAACCACCAATGGCAGGGTTACAACTAGCTGCTCCTATTTGTTCAACTAACATAGTAATTAATAGTGTTTTTTTTCCAAGTCTTGCACCTGCTAGTGCTGCTTCAATACCAGCATGTCCTGCACCAACAACGATAATATCGTATTGCATTAAATTTTCCTTTTTAAAGAGTATCAGATTTTTAAATATTAGTAAAAATTAGCTTCTTATGAATTTTTGGCTATTATAACCAAATTTTATCTAAAGGTTTTTTAAGTGTTTACAGGGCTTATAAGAGAATTAGCAAAAGTAGAAAGCTTTTCAAACAATATTTTAACTCTAAAATCAAACTATAAACCAAAAATTGGTGACTCTATTGCTGTAAATGGAGCTTGTTTAACTGTTATAAAAATAGGAAATAAAAATTTTAGTGTAGAGTTATCTCCTGAAAGCACATCTCTTTTAGCTTTAGAAAACTACAAAAACGAAGTTCATATAGAACCAGCAATGCAAATGGGTGATAGATTTGAAGGTCATATTGTTCAAGGACATGTTGATTGTATCGGTGTAGTTGAAAAAATAGAGAAAAATGGAAACTCTACAGATTTTTATATATCTTTACCAAAAGAGTTTATTAAATTTGTTATTCCAAAAGGAAGTATTACTATTGATGGAGTTTCACTTACAGTTAATGATGTTTTTGAAACTTCTTTTAGATTAACAATAATTCCACATACTATACAAAATACAATTTTTAAAAATTATAAATCAGGAAGTAAAGTTAATATAGAAACAGATATGTTTGCAAGATATATCTATAATATGTTTAAAAAAGATAATAAATTGTCTTGGGGAGATGTTGATAGAATAATGGCTAGATACTAATTTTATATATTAAAAATTACTATTTTTGCTCTTTATTCTCTACTTTTTTTAACTCTTCTAAATTTTCAACAGTACTATTTTCTTGATTTTCAATGTTACTATTTGCTTCATATGTGTAAAAGAATCTCTTTTTTAGAGGGTTTGCATATGGTTTTATTGTTGCAACTTTCATCTCAGGGAAATCTTTTATCTCTACAACTTTACCAACTCTAAGACCTTCATAAAAAATATTATCCATTCCTGAAGTTATAACTTCATCTCCAACATTTATATCAGCCCAAACTGGAATAAATTTTACAGATAATAAATCTGATGATTCGTCATTTGAAGTTGCAATTCCAGGATTTCTCTCATTTCCTATAAAAACAGCATAAGTACAATCTTTATTTCCATTTAAAAGTCCTATACTTTTACCATTTTTAGTCATAGAAATTCCAGCCGCATAATTATCAGAGATTAATCCTAATATTTTATTATCCGTAGGAACTTTATCTAGCCAAACACTTGTAAAATCATCAAAATGTACGTACGATAAAACTCTAATAACTTCAATTTTAGAACTAATATCTGGAATTTCAATATTCTCAAGTAAGTTTTTTAAATTATCTATTGTTGATACTGTAGTATTGTAGAGTACTTTGTACTCTTTTAGTTCTAAGTTCTCATTTTGAAGTTCTCTTATTAATCTTTCGTGCTCAAAATGGTTTGCAAACTTTTCTGATACGCTTATGTATGTATTTATATATGACTCTTTTAAATTTCCAAATACTTTAAAGTGCTTTGCTAGAAACTCATCTAATTCAAAAAGATAAGATAATCCAGCAAATATAATTAGTAGTAAAAATAAAAATCGCTTCATTTTTTAAATAATTTAAGAGTTTTTCATATCTTCAATAATTTTTAAAAGTCCTGGCTCATCTAAAACCTGACTTGTTCCATAAGCAACAGATAGAAGTGGCTCATCTGCAATTCTTACAGGGATTTTTACAATTTCAGTTAGATATTTATCTAATCCTCTAATTAAAGCTCCACCACCTGTTATTATAATTCCATTATCAACAACATCTCCAGCTAAATCAGGTGGCATATTTTCTAGAACACTTCTAATTGCACTTGCAATCTCTTTTAGAGGCTCTTTTATTGCGATTCTAATTCCTTCACTTCCAAGCTCAATCGTAGATAAGTATCCAGAGTGGTCTTTACCTTTTATTTGTATTTTTAATTCAGGATCAAGCTTAATTGCTGCAGCAACTGCTATTTTAACAGTTTCAGCTGTTCTCTCACCTATAAATAAGTTGTAATTTTGTCTTACATATTCAATAATTGATCTATCAATTTTATCTCCACCAACTTTAACTGATTTACATAAAACTAATCCACCCAAAGATGTAACACCAATTTCTGTTGTACCACCACCAATATCAACAACAACATGACCTTCTGGATCAGAAACTGGAATTCCAGCTCCAATTGCTGCTGCCATTGGCTCTTCTACAAGGAAAACTTCTCTAGCTCCTGCACTTAAAGCTGACTCTTCAACTGCTTTTCTCTCAACTTGAGTAATACCATAAGGGATACAAATAATTACTCTAGGTCTTATAAATGATTTTCTTGAGTGTGCTTTTTCAATAAAATATCTAATCATTCTTTCAGTCATCTCAAAATCAGCAATAACTCCATCTTGCATAGGACGAACTGCTTGAATATTTATTGGAGTTTTTCCTAACATTCTTTTTGCTTCTTGACCAACTGCCAAAATTTTATCTTTACCATGTCTATCTCTTTGTACTGCTACCACAGAAGGCTCATTTATAATAATACCTTTACCTTTTACAGATACGATTGTGTTTGCTGTACCCAAATCTATTGCCATATCGTTTGAAAAAACGCCTATAAATTTATCTAAAATCATACTTATCCTTTAATAACTTTTGGTTCTTCTGTTTTTAAAACTACATCTTTTGTTATAACTATTTTTTTACTCTTATATTTTGGAAGATCAAACATAATATCAAGCATAATATCTTCCAAAATCGACCTTAAACCTCTTGCCCCTGTTTTTCTAATAATTGCTAAATTTGCTAACTCTAAAAGGGCATCTTTTTCAAACTCTAAAGTTACATTATCCATCTCAAATAATTTTATATACTGTTTGATTAGAGCATTTTTTGGCTCTGTTAAGATATGAACCATATCCTCTTTTGTAATCTCATTTAAAGTTGCAATCATATGCAATCTTCCAATAAGTTCTGGTATAAGTCCATATTTTACTAAATCATCTGTCTCAACATTTGAGATAATCTTATCTTGCTCAACTTTTGATTTTTTATCTTGGTTAAATCCTAAAACATTTGAACCTTGTTTTCTTTTTATTATATCTTCAAGTCCATCGAAAGCTCCTCCACAAATAAACAAAATATTTGTAGTATCAACTTGTAGTGAGTCTTGTCCAGGATGTTTTCTTCCACCTTTTGGTGGAACATTTACTACAGCACCTTCTATAATTTTAAGAAGTGCTTGCTGAACTCCCTCTCCTGAAACATCTCTTGTTATACTTCTATTTTCACTCATTCTTGCAATTTTATCTATTTCATCAATAAAAATTATTCCTCTTTGAGCTTTCTCTATATCCCCACCAGCAGCTTGAACAAGTCTTGTTACAACGTTTTCAACATCATCACCAACATATCCAGCTTCTGTTAAACTTGTTGCATCTGCAATTGCTAAAGGAACATCAAGATATTTTGATATTGTTTGAGCTAAAAGAGTTTTTCCACTTCCAGTTGGTCCAATTAAAAGTACATTTGATTTATTTAATTCAATATCACCTTGCAATTCATCTTTTCTAAAGATTCTTTTATAGTGGTTATAAACAGCAACGGAAAGAACTTTTTTAGCTCTTTCTTGTCCTATAACGTACTCATCTAAAATCTTTTTTAATTCAGCAGGAGTTTTTATTTTTATATTTTCTACTTTTTTAGGTTTAGAATTTGTCTCACCATCAACAAAATCACCACTCATAATATCATAAGCAGCACCCACACAAGCTTTACATATACAAGCATTGTCTCCTGTTATTACAGGATTTGCTTTTGTGTCTGTTGCTCCACAAAAATCACATATTAATTTACTCATTTTCACTCTTTATTTTTCTTTCAAAAGGAATACCTCTTTTTGTATTTAATACAAAATTTGCCATCTCTTTTACGTAAGGATTTTTGTCATTTTCATATAAATCAAGAGCCGCTTCTTGAAGAGGTTTAGCCATATTAAATAGTTCTCTATATGCATGTTTTAGAGCATCTACATCTTCTCTGTTTTCTAGTCTTCTTCTAAGACCTACAAGATTTAATCCTTTTA
>JAGOHQ010000099.1 GCA_017996075.1 Aliarcobacter sp. | reverse complement strand
TCCATAAACTCTTCGTAACTTCCTTTAAAGTCAATAATAGTTCCATCTTCTTGAATTTCAATAATTCTATTTGCATAAGCATCAAGTAACTCTCTATCGTGAGATACACAAATAACTGAACCAGCATATTGATGTAAGCCCTCACCTAAAGCAATAATTGCTTCAAGGTCAAGGTGATTTGTTGGTTCATCAAGAACAAGGAAATTTCCTTGTTCTAACATAATTTTAGATAACATCATTCTATGTTTTTCTCCACCAGAACAAGAATCTACTTTTTTCTCTTGCTCTTGACCATTAAATAGCATTCTTCCAAGACAATTTCTAATCTCTCCAATATCTGCATCTCTATCACAACCTCTTAACCAGTCATATAAAGTCATATCACCATTTATAAAATCTGTTGTATTTTGAGGAAAATAAGAGTTTTGAATAGTTGCTCCCCATAAAACTTCTCCACTATTGGCTTGTAAATTTCCAACTAAAATTTCGCAAAGTGTTGTTTTTCCAACTCCATTTGGACCAATTAAAGCAATTTTATCACCTTTTTCAAGAGTAAATGAAATATCATTTAATACTACTTTATCTCCATAAGATTTACATATATTTTTAACAGTTAAAAGCTCTTTTCCAACCTCTCTTTTTTGTCTAAAAATAATAGATGGGTCTCTTCTACTTGACACTTCAATAGCTTGGATATCGAGTTTATCAAGTTGTTTTTGTCTTGAAGTTGCTTGTTTTGCTTTTGAAGCATTTGCACTAAATCTAGCAATAAATTTTTCAAGTTCTTCTTTCTCTTTTTGTTTTTTACTCACATCTGTTTGTTGTTGTTTTGCTATAAGTGTTGATGCTATATACCAATCATCATAAGTTCCACTAAATTCTCTAATTTTTTTGAAATCAACATCTAAAATATTTGTACAAACTGCATTTAAAAAGTGTCTATCATGAGAGATTACAACCATTGTTCCATCGTGGTGTTGAAGTTGATTTTCAAGCCAACCAATAGTATCAATATCTAAGTTATTTGTAGGCTCATCCAAAAATAAAATATCTGGTTTTGGATATAAAACTTGTGCTAAAAGTATTTTAACTTTATCTCCACCTGTTAAAGTACTCATTAAATTTTGTTGAGTAGAAGCTGGAAATCCTAAATCTTCGAGAATCTTTGTAACTTTAATATCATATTCATAAGTTGGGTCTTCTTCACAACAAATAATTTCAAGCTCTGCTAATCTATTATTTACTTCATCTGTAAATTCAGGACTTAAATACAACTCTTCTTTCTCTTTTACAGCATCATAAAGTCTTTTATTTCCCATTAAAACTGTATCAAAAAGAGTAAAGTTTTCAAAAGCAAATTGATTTTGAGATAAAACCCCTACTTTTTTTCCATTTTGAATTTGTACTTCTCCTTCAGTTGCCTCTTCTTGTCCTGAAAGAATTTTTAGAAATGTTGTTTTACCAGCACCATTTGCACCAATCAAACCATATCTTTTCCCACTATCAAGTTTTAAATTTATCTCAGCAAAAAGAACTCTTGCTCCGAAAGATTTTTTTAAATTAACTATTTGAACCATATTACAACTTCTCCATTTTTATTTAACTATTTTTATTTTTTTGTGATTTTTTAATTTTAATTTGGCGATTATATCCAAAAAATAAGTTTTATGGCTTAAAAGAGCTTACAGCTCTTTTTCAAAAGCCAACTTCATAATATCATCTTCGCTTATAATATCGCTATTATCTTCATTTGGTGGATTTTTTATCCATAAAACTTTTGTTTTTAATTGATCAAGCTGATATTTTGTAAGATTTTTAATTAGGTTATCTGTTATCATCTCTTTTGTAAGAGTATTTGCATTTAACATTTTTTTAATAACTTTTTCTAAATTCTTTTTAGTACTTTCAAATGCTTTTTCTTCGTCTGTTAATGAAATATACTCTTCATCTAAATATTTCATAACAGCATCACCTGGATATTTATAAGTTGTAATTCCTTTATAGTTATACTTTTGACACTTAAGTCTTGGAATATAAACTCCTGTAAAAACATACCCTTGCACAGAATTTACACCTTCTAAAGTTCTTAAAGGATTATGTGAACATATGTAATCATCTTTTACAATAGTTGGAGAGTTTTGAAGAGATGTTATATTGTTGTGCAATATTACAAAACTTCCTTTAACCTCTCTTGGTCCTCCACGAAGAGAGTTTAGTTCATTTTTATGAGCAAAAAAGCTTCCACCAACTCTTGTTGGGCTTCCTTCTAGAGAAACTAACTCATTTTCACTTATATCAAAATCTCCATCTACATAATTAAAATTTATTGGTAGTTTTGAAAGGTTTGGAAGTCTATTTGATAACTTTACATCACCGTGAACATCAACAGAGTTATCAGGTAAAATTGTAGTATTTTTTATATCAAATTTATCAAGCCAAGCTTGAATATCTTCATTATTTGTTAAAGCAACTACTGGTCTGTAAATATGAGAAACAGCTTCACTACCTTTGTATCTATAAAACTGTCCTTCTTCATCAAATTTTGAAGTAATATTTAGTTTAATATCTGTTACTAAATCTCCTCCAATTTCATCTGCAACTCCATCTAAATCGCTTAATCTATTTGTGTTACAAAGATAATCTTCTTTTACTGAAATTGGTCCACCAATTAATCTTTCAATAATATTACTTGAGCAATCAAAATATGTATCAATACTTTTTGGCCCACCTTCAAGTGTAGTTAGACGATTATTGTTGCACTTAAAATGACCTTTTACAGTTCGTGGACTTGCTTTTATTGAAGTTAGTTCATTAAATGAGCAATCATAAAATCCTTTTACCTCTTTTGGTCCATATGATAAGTTTTTTAAATTATTGTGAGAGCAATCAAAATCACCAACTTCAACAGGACAATCAAATAGCGAAGTTAATTTATTGTATGAACAGTTAAAATCTTTCATTACAATTTTTGGACAACCCTCAAGACTTGGTAAATCATTATTGCTTATATCAAAATATCCATCTATTCTGTCAAATTTAATAGGAAGCTTTTGACCTTTTAATTTCTCACTTAAATTTACATTTCCTTGAACAGAAACATAAAAATCTTCTGATATATGATAGTTGCTTATACCATAATCTCTAAGCCAGTTTTCAATATCACTAATACTTAGCATCTTTTTAAGCCCTTAAATAATTTTTTAAATTTTGATATATATTAACATTTTATTACTTAGTTTATAAATTCAACAATATCTTCAAATTTATCTCTTATTTGTGTACTTTGCTCTTTTATTCTATATCCAAAAGGAACAATTACTGAAAGTTGATACTCTTTTGTATTTAAGTTTAAAACTTTTTCTACATTATCTTTTTCAAAACCTTCAATTGGACAAGAATCAATTCCTTTTACAGCTGCTGCTGTCATCATATTTGCCATTGCAATATATGTTTGTTTTGAAGTCCAAGCAAGAGTTTTTTCATCACTACTAAAAGTATCTTCTAAATGACTTGTATATCTTTTAATATAAGCATCTACCATCTCTTGAGGCATTCCTCTTCTATTAAACTTTCTTAATACTTCACTTGAAGTTGGTTTTGTACTTTCAATTGCTGCTAAAAGAACAACTAAGTGTGAGCAAGTTGTAATTTGTGGCTGATCCCAACAAAATGGTCTAATTTTTGCTTTTAACTCAGGATTTGTAATAACCAAAAATTTCCAAGGCTCTTGTCCAAATGAGCTAGGAGATTTTCTTCCTGTTTCAAGAATATATTTTATATCCTCATTGCTAATCTTTTTTGTTTCATCAAATATTTTACAAGCATGTCTAAAATCCATTGCTTCCATAAAAGTTTTTTCCATATTTTATCCTTTTAATTTAATTTTGTAATTTTATAAAAAATTCTCTCTTAAAGTCTCTTCAAATTTAACTAACTCTTTATTTAAATCCAAATCACCTTTAAAAATATCATGAACAGAGTAAGTTTTTAAAGGTTCAAGTCCAACAAATTGAAATGTTTTATGAGTAGCAACATTTGCTTCATCTAAAGATAATCCATCAAAAAAGCCATTTGGATTATTAAATTCACTCTTTGGACAGTTGTAAGTAATACTTAACATATATTTTTTACCTTTTAAAAGTCCTCCACTTCCATAAGTTTTACTCTCATCGCTTCTACTTCTTCCATCGCTTTCATAGTGTCTTCCTTGAGTAAAAGTCTCATCAAAATATTTTTTAGTAATCCAAGGAACTCCCATCCAATAAACAGGATATTGAAACAGTACAGCATCAGCCCACTCAAATTTTTCACACTCTTCTTCTGTTTTATAACCATTTTCAATATTTGTATGTTTTACTTCAAAACCATTATCTAAAAAAAACTTTGTTGCTTTATCTATATATTTTTGAGTTAATTCACCACGTGCTACTACATCATAATATTGATGTCCATTTATAATTAAAACTTTTTTCATGATTCATCCTTTTAAAATTATTTAAAACGTGAATGTATCAAAAATAATCTTAATCTCTGTATTAAATAATTAAAATAGATTATGATAAAGTTATGTTTCATTTATAC
>JAGOHQ010000098.1 GCA_017996075.1 Aliarcobacter sp. | reverse complement strand
ATTTAATCTTCCAGAAATTTTAAATATTTTCTTATCACATAGAAAAACTGTAATTATTAGAAGAACAATATTTGATTTAGAAAAAGCAAAAGCAAGAGCACATATTTTAGAAGGTTTAAAAATTGCTTTAGACAATATTGATGAAGTTGTAAAAATTATTAGAGCTAGTGCAAATGACACAGAAGCAAAAGATAATCTATCTTCAAGATTTGGTTTAAGTGCAATTCAATCTCAAGCAATATTAGATATGAGATTAGGAAGATTAACAGGTCTTCAAAGAGATAAGCTAGAAGCTGAATATGCTGAACTTATGTTATTAATAGCAGAATTAGAGTCAATTTTAAGAAGTGAAGAAAAATTAAATGAGATTATAAAAGAAGAGTTAAATGAGATAAAAGAAAAATTCTCAACTCCAAGAAAAACAGAAATTGAAGACTCTTATGATGAAATTGATGTTGAAGATTTAATTCCAAATGAGCCAATGGTAGTTACTATTACTCATAATGGTTATGTAAAAAGAGTTCCTATTAAATCTTATGAGAGACAAAAAAGAGGTGGAAAAGGTAAAGTTGCCGTTACAACTCACGATGATGACTTTATTGAGAGATTTTTCGTAAGTAATACTCATGATACTTTAATGTTTGTTACAAATATGGGGCAACTTTATTGGTTAAAAGTTTACAAAATTCCAGAAGGAAGTAGAACGGCAAAAGGAAAAGCAGTTGTAAACTTAATCAACTTAAGAGCTGATGAAAAAATTATGGCAATTATTCCAACTCCAGATTTTGATGAATCTAAATCTTTAGTATTCTTTACAAGAAATGGAGTTATAAAAAGAACATCACTAAATGAGTTCTCTAATATAAGAAGTAACGGTGTAAGAGCTATTGTTCTTGATGATGCAGATGAGATTGTAACAGCTAAAATTGCAGATGTACAAACTCAGTATATTATGATATTTACAAGCCTTGGTCAATGTATTAGATTTGAACTTGAAAAAACAAGAGATCAAGGAAGAAGTACAAGAGGAGTTAGAGGTATCAAGTTTAAAATTGATACAGATATTGTTGTTGATGCAGATGTTATTGATAATGAAGAGCAAGAGATTCTTACAGTTTCTGAAAAAGGAATTGGAAAACGAACAACAATAGAAGAGTATAGACTTACAAATAGAGCAGGTTCAGGTGTTATTGCTATGAAATTATCACCAAAAACTGGAAATATTGTTGGTGAAGTTTTAGTTGATGATACTCAAGATTTAATGCTTTTAACTTCGATTGGAAAAATGATTAGAGTTGATATGCAAACAATTAGAAAAGCCGGAAGAAACACAAGTGGTGTAATAATTGTAAATATGGATAAAGATGATAAAGTTGTATCAATTGCAAAATGTCCAAAAGAAGATGAAGAGATAGAACTTGATGAAAATGGAAATATTATTAGATATAACGAAGATGGTGAAGTAATAGAAACTTCAAAAGAGCAAGAAGATAATTTATTAGATATTATAGATAACAAAGAAGAGGAATAATAAAATGAGAAAGTTTAATGTTGCAGTTGTAGGAGCAACTGGGGCTGTTGGAGAAGAAGTATTTAGAGTTATGGAAGAGTTAAATTTTCCAGTTAATAAAGTAATTCCACTTGCAAGCGCAAGAAGTGCTGGTTCGACGATTGAATTTTTAAATAAAGATATTACAGTTTTAGAGCTTACTGAAACTGTTTTTGAAGAACAAGAGGTTGAGATTGCGTTTTTTTGTGCAGGTGGAAGTATTTCTGAAAAATTTGCAAAATTTGCAGTAGAAGCAGGAGCTGTTGTAATTGATAATACAAGTCATTTTAGAATGGATCCAAAAGTTCCACTTGTTGTTCCTGAGGTTAATCCAGATGATATTGGACTTTGGAGAGAGACTGGAATTATTGCAAATCCAAATTGTTCAACAATTCAAATGGTTCAAAGCTTAAAACCACTTGATGATTTATATGGTATTAAAAGAGTAGATGTTTCAACATATCAAGCAGTTTCTGGTGCTGGAAAATCTGGAATGGAAGAACTTGTACAACAGATGCAAGATTTCTTTGCATTTAGATTAGATGAAACAGAGATAAAAGCATTTGCACACCAAATTGCACTTAATGTAATTCCTCAAATTGATGTTGCAATGGAGAATGGTTTTACAAAAGAAGAGATGAAAATGGTAAATGAGACTCAAAAAATTATGCACAAAAACTTTGAAGTTGCAGCAACTTGTGTAAGAGTTCCAGTTTTAAGATCTCATAGTGAATCACTAACAGTTACATTTAAAGATGGTGTTGATGTTGATGTAAATGAAGTTAGAAATGCATTAGAGAATTTTGAAAATGTAAAAGTAATAGATGATTTACCAAATAAAAAGTACCCAATGCCAATAATCTCAACAGATACAGACTATACATATGTAGGAAGAATTAGAAAAGATGTTTATGCTTCAAATATTGTTCACTACTTCAATGTTGCTGATCAAGTAAGAGTTGGAGCTGCTACAAATGCAGTTAGAATTGGTTTAAAATGGATTGAGCTAGAAAGCGATATGTAAATGTTTGAAAAATTTTTTGAAAATGCCCTTTGGAAAAGTAGATTTATAGTAATTCTTGCTGTAATTTTTGGCTTTTTTGGATCAGTAATTTTATTTATTGTTGCAAGTGTTGATGTAATTAGCGTAGCAAAATTTATTTTTACAACATTTATAAATGGAACTCATCCTGAACATTTTCATGAAGATATTGTTGCTGGTATTATTGGAGCAGTTGACCTATATTTGATAGCTGTTGTTTTGTTGATATTTTCTTTTGGAATTTATGAACTATTCATTTCAAAAATAGATGCAGCTTGTACACCTGAAGATTGTAACTCTATTTTAAATATTAGCTCACTAGATCAGCTAAAAGATAAAATAGCAAAAGTTATTATTATGGTTTTAGTTGTAAACTACTTTCAAAGAGTTTTACATACAAAATATGAAACACCACTTGAGTTACTATATTTTGCATTAGCAATAGTAGCACTAGCTGTTGGACTTTACTTTACAGGTAAAGTTGGAAAAAAATAAAAAAAGGAATTAAATTATGTCAAAAATTTTTGTAGATGCATGTTTTAGAAGACCAACTCCTTATACTCCAGTTTGGATGATGAGACAAGCAGGGAGATATCTAAAAGAGTATATGGAAGTTAGATCAAAAGCAGGAAACTTTTTAAATCTTTGCCATAATCCAAAACTTGCTGCTGAAGTTACTATTCAACCACTTGATATAGTAGGAGTTGATGCTGCAATTTTATTTAGTGATATTTTAGTTATTCCAAATGAGATGGGAATGCATCTTGAGTTTTTACAAGGAGAAGGGCCTGTTTTTAAAGAACCAATTAAAACTGAAGCTGATTTGGATAAGTTAATTGGAGGAGTTGAAGCTGCTAATAAATTAACTTATGTTTATGAAACTATAAAACTTTTAAAACAACAACTTCCTGAAGATAAAGCACTTATTGGATTTACAGGAGCACCTTGGACACTTGCAACTTATATGATTGAAGGACAAGGAACAAAAACATATAATCTTTGTAAAAAAATAATGTATTCAAATCCAGAGTTTTTACATAAAATTTTAAGAAAAGTAACAGATGTTGTTAAATTTTATTTAGAAAAACAAATAGAAGCAGGGGCAGATGTTGTTCAAATATTTGATTCTTGGGCAGCTGCAATTGAGCCAGGTCGTTATGATGAGTTCTCTTGGAAATATATGGTTGAAATTGCAGAGTATATAAAAGATAAATATCCACATATTCCAGTTATTATGTTTCCAAAAGGTGTTGCAGCATTTATTGAAAGAGGACTTGTTTATGGAAACTTTGATGTATTTGGAGTAGATTGGGGAACACCAATGGCACTTGCTAAAGAGAAACTTGGAAGTAAATATGTACTTCAAGGGAATATGGAGCCATGTAGATTGTACTCTAAGGAAGAGACTACAAAATGTGTTGAAGCAATTCAAAATGTTATGAAAGGTGAGGGGCATATATTTAACTTAGGTCATGGTATATTACCAGATGTTCCAGTTGAAAATGCTATTCACTTTGTAAAAGAGTGTCAAAGAGTAAGTAAAAAATAGTAAATTATTACTAATTTTAAACTTACTTTGTAATAAATTTATTAAATTTATAAATTTATTGCAAAAACTCTTGACAATAAAATTTATTTTTACTATAATTCCACCCCATTAACGATAAAGAAAGATTCCGGCATAGCTCAGCGGTAGAGTAGATGACTGTTAATCATTTGGTCCCTGGTTCGATCCCAGGTGCCGGAGCCATTTTTTATTTTAATGATTTTAATTTCCGGCATAGCTCAGCGGTAGAGTAGATGACTGTTAATCATTTGGTCCCTGGTTCGATCCCAGGTGCCGGAGCCATTTTATAATTTTATTAAAAAATTAGAGTTCTTTAAAATATGTATGAAGTTTAAGAAGTAATCTTTGTAAACTAAATATAATGATTGTTAAAAGTAAAAAAAATGAAACAAGATATAAATATGAAAATATTTATTACTTGTCTAT
>JAGOHQ010000097.1 GCA_017996075.1 Aliarcobacter sp. | reverse complement strand
ATCTATTGAAGATTTAAAAAACACTCTATTTACAATCTCAAATAGCACAAAAAATGAAGAGAACTTTTTTAGATTTTATGTTGATAGAGTTTTTAGTGTAAAAGGTAGTGGAACAGTTGTAACAGGAACTGTTTTAGGTAAAAAAATTGAGCTTGAAGAGAAAGTTTTTATTCCTCATTTACAAAAAGAGACAAAAATAAAAAATATTCAAGTACATAATCAAAATGCAATAGAAGCAAATATATCTTCTAGAGCTGCACTAAATCTATCTTCAGTTGATATAAACTCACTTCAAAGAGGAGATATTATTACAAAAAAGGGCTTTTTAAGAGGTTTTGATACAATTGATATCTCTTTTAAGTGTTTAAAAAACAAAAAACTAAATCACAATCAAACATATACTTTGTTTATTGGAGCTAAAAAAATAGATGCAAAAGTTCTACTTTTTGACTCTTTAACATCACTTGAAGATGGTTTTGCAACACTAAAAATGGATGAAAAGATATTTACTGTTTTTGGAGAAAAAGTTATTTTAAGAAGTGCAAATGATACTATTTGTGGTGGAGTTATTTTAAATCCAATATATGACCCAATGAATAAAAATCAAAAAAGAGATCTTTTGAAAAATCTTTATAAAAGAGATTTTAAAAATGCTTTTAAAATACTTTTAGAAGCTCACAAAAGAGGTTTAGGAGTAGTATCTTCAACTCAAAGATTTGCTCTAAGTCATGATGAGTCTTTAGAGTTTGCAAACTCTTTAGAAGATGTTTTTGTAGATAAAAAAGAGTTAGTTATCTATCCAATTAAAACAAAAGATGAGATAGTTGAATTTATAAAAAATATCTATATAAAAAACTCTTATGCCCTACTTTCAAGCTCATCAATAAATTTAAGAGTTCCTTGGGCTAGTGTTGAGTTTATAAATAGTGCTTTAGATGATTTGGTACAAAATGGCTTTTTAGTAAAAGAGGGGCAACTTTATAAAAATGCAAATATAAAAGAGGATATTACAAAAGAGCTTGAAAATATATTTTTAGAACGATTAAAAAGTGAAGATATAACGCCAACAGCACCTTATAATATCTATGATGATTTAGATATTGATAGAAAACTTGGAGATGATATTTTAAAATCACTTACAGCAAAAAAAGATGTAATAAGGCTTCAACACAATCTTTTTATTCATAGCCAAAGTTTAAATAAGATTATAAAATCTATGAGAGAGATTATAAAAGAAGATGGTTTTATAGAGATTTTTAACTTTAAACAGAGATTTGATTTAAGTAGAAAATATCTTGTTTGTTATTTGGACTATTTAGATAATTTTAGTGATATTAAAAAAGTTGAAAATAGAAGAGTTTTATCTTGATAAATAATTTATAAATATTGAGTTTTATAAAGCCAAAAGGCTTTATAAAAACTTATTAAGGCTGTTTAAAAATAGATATATCTTTAGCTTTTTTTGTATATTTTTCAATATTTACCAAAGCAGTATTTGAGCTATTTCCATTTGCTAGTTTTGAAGTTGGAATATCTTTTGTAAGAACATTAATATTTCCATTTAAACAAATTGTTCCTATTTTTCCTCTTTCAAGAGGATCATACCAAGCACCTTCACCAACTCTTACAACTCCTCTTCTAATATCATCTGTAATAACAGCTCCAGCTAATATTTCACCTCGTTTATTGTAAACTCTTACAATATCTCCATTTTTAATACCCTTTGCAAAAATTTGTATCTTGATGATGAACCATTGGATTTATAAAAACTAAATCGAACATAACATTAAAGATATTATGATTTAAATAAATTTAGAGATATTATAAAATCAAGAAATATATTCTTAAATATAAAAAGTAACTACTCTTTTTCCATAAGATTTGTTTTTTTACATCTTGGACATGGATTTCCAGGATTTGAGTAGCAAGAGTAGCAAAACATTGTAGTACAAGTTTCACATGTAAGTTTACAATGTTTGCAAACATAAGTTTTTTCTCTTTTTCTTTTCTCTTTTTTTGTAAATAACCAATTAAACATAGCTATCCTTTTTTGAATAAAAAAGATTATATTTAATCTTTTTTATTCATTTGATGATACATATCAAAGCTTATAAAATTTCATGTAAGCTATTTGCTTTTTTCATCCAATTTTCTAAATCTTCATATCTCTCTTCTTCAATCATTTTTTTAGCTTCATTCATTTGATCTTCAAAAGATTTAATACTTTCAAGCATATTTTCTCTATTTTGCTTAAAAATATCTCCCCACATTCTTGGGCTTGATTTTGCGATTCTACTCATATCTTTAAATCCTCCAGCAGCAAGTGCAATAATCTCTTTTGGATTTTGATGGCTCATAACAGTATTTGCAAGTCCAAATGATATTAAATGAGGTAAATGTGATATATAACAAGCATTTACATCATGTTCATGGCTATTCATAAC
This sequence comes from Aliarcobacter sp., assembly GCA_017996075.1. Taxonomy (GTDB): domain Bacteria; phylum Campylobacterota; class Campylobacteria; order Campylobacterales; family Arcobacteraceae; genus Aliarcobacter. Next base: position 2,145 of record JAGOHQ010000097.1, on the reverse strand, counting down.
CACAATTCTCATACCTATTTCTTGAAAAATCTTAAAAGCTTTATTAACATGCATATTTTCATTATCTTCCAAATCACATAAAACTACTGTTTTACCTTCATATAGATTATCAATTGCAGCTTTTGGTCCATTTTTCTCTGTTCCAGTCATTGGGTGTGCTGCTACAAAATTCTTTCTAATTTTTGTGGGAATATTTTTTACAATATACTCTTTAGTTGAACCCATATCTATAATAGTTGTTTTCTCATTTATATCCAAAAAATTAGGAAACATAGAAATAATAGCATCAACAGGAATAGACAAGATAATAACATCTGAAACTTTTTTTAAAGTTTCCAAATCAACAAGCTCATCAACAAGTCCTAACTCTTCTATCTCTTTTTTATTCTTTTCACTATTTGTAAATCCATAAACTTTTTTTGAAATACCATATCTTTTAACAGCCTTTGCCAAAGAACCGCCCATAAGTCCTAAACCAATAATTCCAATGTTCAAATTTAACCTTTTTTAAATAATTTTGACAAAATTATAGCTTACTTTAGATTTATATAAACTATTTTTAGGTATATTATTGCTTTATTTTGAAAACAAGGACATTTGTGAAAAATCGAATAACTCTTTTATCTTTAGCTTGTGCTACTGTTTTAAGTGCAAGTAGCATTAAATCTATTGAATACTTAAATGTAAGTAAAGTATCGCCGCAAGTTTTAGAAGAAACTTTGGGAATGAGAACTGGTGATAGTTTAGATAGTAACAAGCTAAATGAAGCATTAATAAAATTTTATAGCTATGGTTACTTTGATGATATTATAATAGATAATGACAATGGAAATCTAAAAATTATTTTTAAAGAGAAACCATCAATTGCAAATGTTGATATAAAAGGTTATAAAACTAGAAGTGAAGATACTGATGCTATCAAAAAAGTCTTAAAACTAAACAAAGGTTCTATGTATAGTGAAAAAAGAGTTAAAGAGGCAAAAGATCAACTTTTAGGAATGTTATCTAGTGAAGGTTTTATCAACTCTGTTGTTGAAGTTGAAACAGAAAAATTAAGTGATTCTTCTATAAAACTTACTTTTAATGTAAATAAAGGTGATGAGATTATCATAAGAGAAGCAAAATATCACGGTGCTAGTGAACTAGATGGAAGTGACTTTAAAAAAGTTACTGCAAATAAAGAGAAAGAGTTTGCTTCTTGGTGGTTTGGTCAAAGTGATGGTGAGATGAAAATTGATCAACTAAAATATGATGCAAGAAGAATAAATGACCTATATTTTGAAAAAGGTTACTTAGATGCAGATATAAAAGAACCATTTTTAGATATTGATTTTGCTTCAAATCAAGCAAAACTAGACTTCTTTGTTAAAGAGGGTGAAAAATATACTACAAATGATATAAAAATATTTTTGGACTCTTCAATCGTAGATCCAGAAGAGATTTATTCAGAGTTAAAACTAAAAGTTGATAGAACATTTAATATTAAAAAATTAAGAGATGATCAAGAATATATTAGAACTTTAGTTGCTGATAAAGGTTATGCTTATGCTGAAGTTAAATTTGATTTAAAGAAAAATGAAGCTGAACATAGAGTTGATGTTGTGTTTAGTGTTGTTCCAGGGCAACAAGTATATATAAATGATGTAAAAATATCTGGAAATGCAAGAACTCTTGATAGAGTTGTAAGAAGAGATGTATATTTAGCACCTGGGGATATGTATAATCTTACAGATTTAAAAGATGCAAAAAGTAAGTTAAAAAGATCTAGTTTCTTTGAAGATGTTCAAATTGAAGAAAAAAGAATAAGTGAAGATAAAATGGATTTATCTGTAAAAGTAACAGAAGCACCAACTGGAAGTATTATGCTAGGTGGAGGATATGGTTCTTATGATAAATTAATGATAAACGGATCTGTAAGTGATACAAATATCTTTGGAAGTGGTCTTACTTTATCTTTAAGTGGCGATTTATCAAAAAGATCAAATAGATATGAAATAGCTCTTAAAAATCCTGCTATAAACGATAGCGACTATAATGGTGAAGTTGAAGCTCACTCAACAAAAATTGAGTATAGAAGAAGTCACTATGATTCAGATGTAAAAACAAAAGGTTTCTCTGTTGCAGCGGGGAAAGAGGTAGTAAGAA
>JAGOHQ010000096.1 GCA_017996075.1 Aliarcobacter sp. | reverse complement strand
ATATAGGAAGTGCAAGGGAAGCATTTTTTGTAAATCAAATAAAAAATGCACTTTTTAGTCAAACAAGACTTCTTGATGATAGAATTTTTGGCGCAAAAAAAGGTGATTTTTTAGTGGATGATAAATATACATTCGAAGTAGGTGGAAAAAACAAAGATTTTTCACAAATAAAAGATGTAGATAATAGTTTTCTAGCAATTGATGATATAGAAATAGGATATAAGGCAAAAATACCACTTTGGATGTTTGGATTTTTGTATTAAAATCATAAAAATAAATATTTTCAAATAAAATGCTAAACTGGGCAGTTACACTTTAAAAAATTTACTTTTTAAACTCAGTTTTAGCTCTTTTAAAATATCTTTAGAAAAAATATAAGCTCTCATATTTTGTGGAATTTTTTGAATTCTACAAACTTCTTTAAACTCTTTTGGCAATATCATTTCTACTTTTGGAGCTATTAAGATATATTTTTGAGTAATTGCAATATTTATTTTGTGAGAAATTGTTATCTCTTTTTGTTTGATTATATCATCTCTTTGTTTTTTACTTATCAAAACTCCTCTTCTTTTTAAAGATTTATCAATAACTCTAAGGTTTAGATTATCATCTTCTAAGTTCTCAAAAACTTCTAACTCTTCAAGAGTTATTATAGGGTCTAATTTAAGATTTAAAGAGTTTAAATCATCTTCCAAAAAAGAGAAGCTATTCTTAATTCCACTTTTGAATTCATTTAAAAATTTATCTGAAAAATTGTGTCTAAAGTAGTTTCTTTTATATTTTTCATCTATATTTGAGTTATCTATAAAATATTTTATTTTATTCTCTTTTAAATAATTTTCTAACTCATCTTTGCTTACATTTAAAAGTGGACGAAAAATTTTATAATCTTTTTTTTCTTCAAACTCTCTTATTCCAAAAAGTTCAACCAGTCCAGCACCTTTTGATAGTTGCATTAAAAACCACTCTAAACGGTCATTTAGTTGGTGAGCTGTTATAAGAGTTTCATAACTGTTTTCTTTTATAATTTGTTCAAAAAAACCATATCTTATATCTCTTGCATTTTTTTCAAAGTTTGAACTATTTTCTAGTTTAACATCTTTAATAAATATCTCTTTTTTATACTCTTTTGCTAAATTTAAAGCATAAGCTATTTCATCTTTTGATTGTTCTCTTGTATTATAGTTTACAATTGCGATATCAAAATCAATTTTGTGATTTAGAAGTAAGAAAAAAAGAGCACTACTATCAACTCCACCTGAAAAGGCTAGAAGATTTTTGCTATTTTTTATCCTACTAAAATCCAAAATCATAATCTATTTTATACTTTTCTTATAATCTTTGCTAGAAGTTTATCACCAGCGAGTTCAGTTGCTTCTACTTCATAAATTTCACCAAAAATTATTGGTATATTATCTTCATTATCATTTATATAAATCTCTCCATCAATTTGTGGAGCCCAAATAGTTTTTCTAGCACTTAAAAGATATTCATGCTCTTCACTTTCTCCATCAATATAAACTTCAAAACTTTTTCCAATATCATTTTCTAAAGATTTAATAGTTGTTTGAGAAATTATATCACCTAAAATTTCAGCTCTTTCATCTATTAACTCTTGCTCAATTTTATCATCTCTAGTTTCTGCTGATGTTCCTTCTTCATCTGAATATGAAAAAACATTTCCTCTATCAAATCCAAATTCTTCTACAAAAGAGCAAAGTTCTTCAAAATCTTCTTCACTCTCTCCTGGATGTCCTGCTATAAAAGTTGTTCTTACAAAAGAGTTTGGTTTTGATCTCATATAGTTCATAAGTTCAATTAATTTTTCAGCACCTTTTCCTCTTTTCATAATTTTTAACATATTTTGAGATATATGTTGAAGAGGCATATCAAAATAGTTTACAAAAACTTTTGAGTCTGCAATTTTATCTATCAAGTTGAGTGTTGTTGTACTAGGATATAGATATAAAATTCTGGCTGTTTTTACTCCATCTATTTTTTCAACAGCATCAATTAATTGTTCTAATCCATCATTGTGTCCTAAATCTCTTAAGTATGATGATGAATCTTGTGATACAAATGAAAAATCTTTATACCCTTTTTTTACTAGGTTTGTAACCTCTTTTACAAGTGATTCAAGAGTTCTTGAGTGAAGTTTTCCTTTAAATGATGGAATAGCACAAAATGAACAACTTTGATTACATCCTTCACTTAATTTTACATAAGCATGATAGTTTGAACCTGTTATTACTCTATCGTTTTCTTCACTTGCTAGAAAAACCTCATTTGAAAAACTACTTCTTTTTTCGTGAACTAATCTATCTATTTTGTCATAATCTCCAACACCTGTGAAAATATCTATTTCAGTAAGCTCTTTTTGTAAATCATCTTTATATCTTTCACTTAAACATCCAGCCATAACTAAAACAGAATCTTTTTTTCTTTCATTGTGTAAATTTAAAGTTGTATTTATGCTCTCTTCTTTTGCACTATCTATAAATCCACAAGTGTTTACTATAATTAAATCAGCTTCACTCTCATCATCTGTTAGTTCATAATCTTTTAGTTTTCCTAACATTACTTCACTATCAACTAAATTTTTTGTACATCCAAGGCTTACCATATGTAGTTTTTTCTTTGGTTTTTCTTCACTAAATTTCATCTAATATTATCCGTCATTTATAAATTTTTGAAAGATTTTAGCTAACTTTTGCATTTATATAAATTAATAAGTACAAAAATAGTATTATAAAAGTCTAAATAAAATTTAGGAGAAAATTATGTTTAAGCAATCAAATTTCTTTTTGACTATTTTGATACTTATTTTAGGATTAGCTTTAAACTCTTGTAGTTCAACTAAAGGATTAGAGACTGCAAGCAATAATCAAGTCTTAAAAAATACAAAGTGGGAACTTAAAAGCTTAAATAAAAAAGATATAAAAAAAGTTGAAAAAGTTGCTATCATAAATTTTGAAAAAGAGAATAAAGTTTTTGGAAATTTAGGTTGTAATAGCTTTTTTGGAAAAGTTGATATAAAACCAAACAATATTAATATTTCTAAAGTTGGTAGCACTATGATGATGTGTTCTGATATGAGTGTAGAACGTGATTATATGGAAGTTTTAAATACAGTAACAACTTATAAAATAGATGGAAACAGTTTAATATTTTTTGATAAGAACAATAAAGAGATAGCAAGATTTATAAAAAGATAGTTTAAATACTATCTTTTTATCTTATTAATTTACATCCAAATATTATCAAGAAGTCTTACATTTCCAAATCTAACAACAACTAAAATTATTGTGTTTGATGGTTCTATTTTTTCTATTTCATCAAATCTTTTATTTACAACTCTCACATACTCTACATCAAGATTTTCTAAAATTTCATAGATTTTATCTTTTACTATTTTTGAATCTCGCTCCCCTTTTGCTATTAGATTTCCAGCCATATAAATAGATTTTGAAATTTTAAGAGCTTCCTCTTTTTGTTCAGGAGTTAAATATACATTTCTAGAACTAAGAGCTAATCCGCTACTTTCTCTTACAATATCACAAGCAATAATATTTATAGGTAAAAATAGATTTTTTACCATTTGTTGTATAAGAGCTAATTGTTGAGCATCTTTTTTTCCAAAGTAAGCATTTTTAGGAAGTGTGAGATTAAACAATTTCAAAACAACTTGTAATACTCCATCAAAATGTCCTGGTCTTGTAAATCCTTCAAGTACATAACTATTAATAGGAGCTTTTATTAAAATTTCATCTTTTTCATACATAGTATTAATCTTTGGCATAAAAAGATAATCAACCTTACACATTTGACAAATTTTAATATCTGCTTCCTCTTTTCTTGGATATTTATTTAAATCTTCACCTTTTAAAAATTGTGTAGGATTCACAAAAATAGATACTATTACAACTTCATTTTCATCTTTTGCTTTTCTGATTAGTGAAATATGTCCATCATGTAAAGCACCCATTGTTGGAACAAATCCAATATTTCCATTCAAATTTTTTCTAATATTTTGTAACTCTTCTATAGTTTTAACTATTTGCAATATATATTCCTTTAAAAGTTTTAATTATTTTTCATTGTAGTTTGGATTTAATTTTAATAAAATCAAATCAGCAAACATATTTCCAATTAGTGTTAAAAATGCTCCAATTATAAGTATTCCCATAATTACTGGATAGTCATGGCTTAAAGCACTTTGATAAAATAGAAGTCCCATTCCATCTATTGAAAATATTGTCTCTAAAATTACACTTCCACCAATAACTCCAGGAAGAGAAAGTCCCAAAAGTGTAATAACTGGTGGATATAAGTTTGGTAAAATATAGTATCTTAAGATTTTTTTATTATCTAATCCTCTAGCTCTTGCAAAAAATATATAATCACTTTTTAAAATCTCAATAGTTAAAGCTCTTATATATAAAATCAAACTTCCAATTCCACCAAAAACTATTATAAATATAGGAAGAGTTAAATGCCAAGCAAAATCTAAATAGTAATTTAAACTCCCATCATTTGGTACACTATGAAGTCCAGCTATTGGAAAAAGTTCAAACTTTATTGAAAAAACTAAAACCAAAACAAGTGCTAGATAAAAAGATGGCATTGAAAAACT
>JAGOHQ010000095.1 GCA_017996075.1 Aliarcobacter sp. | reverse complement strand
TCTAGCGTAAAATTAAATAGTTGACATTCCCCAAATTTCAACTCCCATTCCAAATTAATTTGATCAACTGAAGCAGCATACATAAAAATTACAGATGGAATTATAAGTAAAAACCATACAGGAAAATTAACAACTAAATATCTATAAAATTTAAAAGTCATACTAAATAATCCCCTCTTTTGATAAAAGCATTTTAACAACAGTTGATGCACTTATTCCCATATTGTCTGTATATGAAGTTAATTTATTTTTTTGTTCTTCTGTTAAATTTATAAATACTTGACAATTAGCTTTTTCAGATTCTTTTTTCTTTGGTCTTCCTGTTGTTTTTTTTATTGTTGCAGTCTTAGTCATATCAGCTGATTTTATAAATTTATCTACTGCTGATGTTGGTTTTTTCTCTGGAATTAATTCATCCATATCTTTTATTGCCATTTGTGTATCCTTAACTATCACTTATTTAATACTATAAATTTACTAAAAAATTACTATTTTAATACTTATATAATACTATTATTTTACTTATTTTTTATAATATTATCAATTTCTTTTGTAAGTGATTTAATTTCTTGAGTTGCTTTGCTTTCTTTATCAAGCTCTTTAACTGTTAATCCATCACCATATGCATTTTTAAAATCTACTCTTGTATGAATTACACTTTCTAATAAATTAAAATACTTTTCATTTTTTTCAATATATTCTCTTAATTCACTAATTTTCTTTTTAGATCTTGAATCAACATTATTAATCAGAACATGAGTTTTAACATTTGTACCTGTAGCATCACTTGCATCATTTAAAATATTTCTAAATTTTTGTAATCCAAAAAGTTCAATTTGAGAAGCACCAACAGGTGTAATTATAATATCAGCACTAATTAAAGCTAAACGATTAATTTCACTATCATAACCACCTGAATCAATAATTATCATATTCTCTTTATTAGATTTATAATCTTTAACTAACTCTTTAAATTCATCAACAGTATCTGCTGTAAAACATTCAATACTTTTCATATCATTCATTTTTCTTAATTGATTAAATAACATAGATGAATTTTGACTATCTAAATCTATAATTGAACAACCTTTAAAGTATGCATGATTAATTGCTAAAGTAGATTTTCCAACTCCACCTTTTTGATGAGAATATAAAAGTATCATAAATTTCCTTTTTAATTTTTTACTAGTATTTTACTAATTAAATACTTATATTTAATTATATATTTACTATTTAATTACTATAATATTACTATACAATAAAAGTTTATTATAATGTACCTTTAAATAGTCATAAATTTATATATTTATTCCTATAGTGGGGGGATACATCCGCTTTCCCTTTTGGTAATCACTTTGTGTATAATTAAATGACCGTTTTTTTTACGCAAATATTGACTATAAAATAGGGTATATTATTTTTTAAAGAAAAGAAAGGATTTTCATGACTTACGGATATATAAGAGTTTCAACAGATAAACAAGAATTAGAAAATCAAAAGCATGAGATATTAAACTATTCAAATAGCAAAAAGTTGGGTAATGTCGAGTTCATTGAAGAGACTATTAGTACAAGAGTAGCATTAGAAAAAAGAAAGATTTGGGATTTACTTACACTTTTACATAATGGAGATACATTAATAGTAAGTGAATTAAGTAGGCTAGGGCGTTCTACAATGGAAGTTATGACTATCTTCAAGTATTTAGCCGAAAAAGATATATCTACGCATATAATCAAAGGAAATTTCATTATAGGTGATCCAGATAATAAAATTCAAAGTACTGTTCTAATATTTGCTTTTAGCTTAGCTGCTGAAATAGAAAGAGAATTAATATCTAGTAGAACAAAAGAAGCTCTTAAAAGAAAAAAAGCTGAAGGTGTGATATTAGGTCGTCCTAAAGGCTCAATTGCAAAATCAAAACTTGATGGAAAAGAAAAAGAGATAGAAATGTTCTTAGATAAAAAAATTCCTGTTGCATTAATAGCAAAAATATTGAACTGTAGTAGAACAACATTAAATCAATTTATTAAAAGTAGAAAACTAAAAGCAGCATAGTGAACTATCACATATTTAATAGAAGAAAAAAAGAAAAAGAATCTCTTCTTATATATTAAACGTTTAGAGAGTTTATTTAGTTTAAGAAGTTTAAAGAGTTTAGGGAAGCTTCTAGCTACTATAAAAAGGGCTGTATAGAGATTAACTATCACGTTTTTAATGGTTACTATCACATATTTAATAGAAACTATCACGTTTTTAATGGTTACTATCACATATTTAATAGCTATTATCACGTTTTTAATAGAAAATGGCTCCAAGTATCACTTTTTTAATAAACTATCACGTTTTTAATAAGAGCCTAAGTTATAATACATAGATTATCATTCTATATTTAACTATCACGTTTTTAATAAAGCATAAAAAGTAGATTTAACTATCACGTTTTTAATAGAAAACTATCACATATATTTTATAAAGTGATATTTATCTTAATTACACTAAACTATCACATATAAAAAAGAAGTGATAAATGAAAGAACTTAATAAAATTCCATCAAAACATTTAATTGTACAACACAACGATTTAATAGCCTCTAAATACGATTTAAATCTATCAGAGATGAGATTAATCCTTGAAGCTATTCGTAATGTAGAGAAAGATGACGCTGATTTTAAAGAGTATGAAATTGATGTTGAATCATTCTTGGAATTAGTAGATTCAAAAAATGTTAGTGAATATTCAAGAGTAAAAGAATTTTGTAAAACTATTCTTTCAAAACCATTGGAAATTCCAAGAGGTGATGGTAAGTATATGTGGTGCAATTGGTTTTCAAATATTGAGTATGATGAGAAAAAAAGAAAAATCTATTATTCATTTGATCCTAAATTAAAACCTTACTTGATTGAGTTAAAAGAAAAATTCACAAGATTTGATATTAGAATACTTTTAAAATTCAAAAGTTTTTATGCTCTTAGAATTTACATGCTTTTAAAAACAGAAATTTGGAAAGGTAATGAAGTTGAATATATTGTAAAAGTTGATGAATTTAGAGAAATGCTAAAACTTGATGATAAATATGCTTTATACGGACATTTTAAAAGTAGAGTACTTGATATTGCAAAAAGATATATTAATGAAGTATCAGATATTGAAATGGATTTTGAGGATTCTAAAGTAGGGCGAAAAGTTGAATCAATTAGATTTAAAGTAAAAAGAAATCCATTAAGAATTGAAAATAAAGTGGTTAATGAAATAGAAATGGATTTTAAAACATTTAAAGAGTATGTAATAAAAAACTATACAAATGAATCAATTTGTAATTCAGTTCCAGGATATAAAAAAGATGTTGAAATTATGATTAATGCAGCTGGATATCTTAGAAATAAAAAATATGGTGAAGACTTAACACCAGATGCAGCAAAAACATTTTGGCAATGGTTATATTCAAATAAAAATAGAGTAGGAGATATAATAGAAATTTCTGCTATAGAAAAAAGAATTGATGCAATTATTGGAAAACAAATTAAAACTGCACAAAAAGATATATTTGATAATATGGTAGAAATCTTTTTAACAATAGAAAATTTAAAAAGTGATGTTGATAATAAATATTTTATTCATTCAAAAGATGAACATGGTTCAGCTATTAAAACTCCAAAATCATTTACATTAGAAGAAATCGAAAAAATATCTTTTTAATTTATACTTATATTTTATAAGTATTTTACTAAATATATAATAGTATTTTATAAGTAAAAAATTAGTATTTTATAAGTAAAAAATTAGTATTTAACTTGGAATTTTATAACCTATAATTCCGTTTATACTAGGTTGTATTTGTGATGCGTTTCCTAATCTTATTTGAATATCTTCTATATCATCATAAATGACTTGAATCATCTCTTTACTAACTTCCCTTTCATCAAATTGTAAAATTTTGATAAGTTCATTATAATGTTTAAGTAATAAATCATAATCTACTTGCATATATACTTCCTAAAAAAATTTAAATCTAGTTTCTAACATTTCTTTATTATCTATAATATTTTTATCATGTAAATCGTTATAGTCTGTATTGAATTTTCTAAACTCAATTGCTTCATTTCTTTTAATGAAATTAAAGTTTGTAATACTCCCCGATAGTAAAATTGAGATTCCTAAAAGTGAAAATGCAATTAAATATTCAGTACTTTGCCCTGTTCTTAATTTTCCTCCAAATAAATGAATTTTATGTTTATCGAATTGAGATAATGGAACACCACTAATAGTAAAACTATCTGCAATCCAATGAGTTAAATAACCAATACCAAACCAAAAAATTATATTTTTATAATCAAATAGAAAGGATAGGGCGATAATTAAAAGTGGAATATATAAATAGTGTGTTGCTCCTCTATGTTGCACTCTTATATTGAAGAATTTTAAAATCCATTCACTCCAATCAGGAGCAGTTGAACCAAGAGCAGCAACAGGAATTGCCATAGGATTAAAAGGTAGTGTTACAGCAGTTGCAATTGCAATATGAGATTTCCAAGTCATTTTACAAATTTCTCTATTACTGTTAGAAAAAAAATAGTTGATGTAAGAAGTCCAAATAAAAATCCAAAAGTTATTAAAAATGAATAAATATTTAATTAAC
>JAGOHQ010000094.1 GCA_017996075.1 Aliarcobacter sp. | reverse complement strand
ATTAAACCAACAAAGTCCAGATATAAGTCAAGGTGTTGATCAAACAACTGGAGAAATTGGAGCTGGAGATCAAGGAATTATGTTTGGGTTTGCTTCAAATGAAGCAGCTGAATTTATGCCAGCAGCAATAGTGTATGCAAGAAGATTATGCGATACAGTTTATAATTATGCTTTAAAAAATAATCAAAAACTAGGAGTTGATATAAAAACTCAAGTTACTGTTGATTATGGAACAAAAGAGAATTTTGAAAATGGACTTCCTCAAAAAATACATACAATTGTTGTTTCAGCACCTTGTGTTGAAGGAATGAAAATAGAAGAAGTAAGAACTATAATTCAAGAATTAATTGATAATTCTGGACTTCCAAGTAAACTTTATGATAAAAATAGCACAATTATTCACATAAATCCAACAGGAAGATATGTAAATCACTCATCTTTACATGATAGTGGACTAACTGGTAGAAAATTAATTGTTGATAGTTTTGGAGGATATGCACCAATTGGTGGTGGAGCTCAATCTTCAAAAGATTATACAAAAGTAGATAGAAGTGGACTTTATGCAGCAAGATGGATTGCTAAACATATAGTTGCTTCAGGCTTAGCTAAAAAGGCGATTGTACAAATATCTTATGCTATTGGAGTGGCACGTCCTACTTCTGTTGCAGTTGATACAATGGGAACATATACAAAACATAATGATGATATTTTATCTGCATTTGTAATGGAAAATTTCCCTTTAACACCAAGATGGATTACGCAAAAATTTAATTTAGACAAACCAAGTGCTACAACATTCCTTTATGCAGATGTTGCAGCTCGTGGTCAAGTTGGACAACCTGATTATCCTTGGGAAAAACTAGATGAATTGGATAAATTTAAAAATATTTAGTTAGATTTAACTATAATATTGCTTTAGAAAAAAAGGAGAAAAGGTAGTGGATTTAAAAAATCTATTTAGCAAAATTTCATTTGATAACAAAAATAAAGAGCAAGCTACAAAGAAAGATGCTCCAAGTCACTGGATAAAATGTCCTAGTTGTAGCTCTTTGATGTTTTTCAAAGAGGTTGAAAATCAAGATAATGTTTGCCCAAAATGTGAATTTCATATGAGAATAGGGGCAAAAAGAAGAGTAGAAATCCTTGCAGATGAAAATAGCTTTGTAGAGTTTGATACAAATTTAAAACCAAATGACCCTTTGAAGTTTGTAGATAAACTCTCTTATAAAAAAAGAGTTGAAGAAGGACTTGCAAAAACAGGAAGAGTATCAAGTGTGATTAGTGGTGAGTGCACAATTAACTCAATTGGTGTTCAGCTTGTAGTTTTTGATTTTGCATTTATGGGTGGAAGTTTAGGTAGTGTTGAAGGCGAAAAAATAGTAAGAGCAGTTAATCGAGCAATTGAAAAAAAACAAGCAGTTATTATAGTATCAGCATCAGGTGGTGCAAGAATGCAAGAATCAACTTTTTCTTTGATGCAAATGGCAAAAACATCTGCAGCTTTGAAAAAACTCGATAGCTATAAACTTCCATATATATCTATATTAACAGATCCAACTATGGGTGGAGTTTCTGCTTCTTTTGCATTTTTAGGTGATATTATTATGGCAGAACCAGGTGCTTTAATAGGTTTTGCTGGACAAAGAGTAATTAAACAAACAATTGGAACTGATCTTCCTGAAGGTTTCCAAAGAGCTGAATTTTTACTAGAAAAAGGTTCTATTGATATGGTTGTAAATAGAAGAGATATGAAAAAAACTCTTACAGATTTATTAACTATTTTTGGACAAGAAAAAATTAGCTAATGTCTTCAAATTTAGAAAAAGCTTTGGGATTTAATCTTGAAGCTTTTAACTATCTTTATGTTTTGTGTGATTATGAAACTCTTTTAAAAAAAAATATAACTCTTGAAAATTTTTTGGAAATTTTAAAAAAATATGATGTAAAACTTTTACAGTATAGAGACAAAGTTTCAGATTTAGAGTTACAAAAACAAAATCTTATTTTCCTTAAACAAAATCTAAATATTCCTATTATTGTAAATGATAAAGTAGAATTAATTGATTATGCAGATGGTTTGCATGTAGGTCAAGATGATGTTTTAAAGATAGACAAAGATAAAAAATTAGCTATAAAACTTTTACGAAAAAGAGTAAAAAATAAACTTTTAGGACTATCAACTCACAATGAACTAGAAATTCTAGAAGCAAATAATTTTGAGCTTGATATGATTGGTTTAGGTGCTTACAAAGCTACAAATACAAAAGATATTTCAAATATTTTGGGTGAAAAACTACAATATTTGGCAAAAATGTCTAAACATCCTGTTTGTGCTATTGGTGGTGTAAAAGTTGATGATATTATCAAAAATACAAAATTTAATTGCGTTGGAAGTGCTATTTTAAATGAAAATTAACATTTACTCAATAGTAAAACCAAGTAATGATGATTTTGATAAACTTATTAAAGAGTTTATAAAAATGTCTAGTAAATATGCAAAAGTTGAAATATTTTATATATTTAATAAAGATATAGCAAAAGCACAAACTATCGGAGAAAATGAATCAAAAAAAATATATACAAAAAGTTATTTACCATATTTGAAAGGTTACAATATAGCTCTTGATGTTTTAGGTAAAAGTGTCGATAGTTTTGGTTTTTCTAAGCTTTTGGAAGATAAAAATGAGGTAAATTTTTTCATAGGTGGAGCTTTTGGTTTTGAAAATGAGTTTTTATCTCTTTGTGATAGTGTAATTTCCCTAAGTAATCTTACATTTGCCCATAAAATTGCCACTTTGATACTATCAGAACAGATATTTAGATCTTTAAGTATTATAAATAATCATCCATATCATAAGTAATTTATAAACTTTTTTGTATAATAAAACACAATTAACTCTTCAAAAAGGAAAAAAGAAGATGGGTCTTAAAAGTTATATAATTTCAACAATACTTTTAATAATAGTATTGTTTGGTTTTGTTCATAGTTTAGAACTTGGAGAATATACTCTTAGTTTATTTGGTTTTAGTGAAACTTTACCTGTGTCTGTTTGGTTTGTTTTACCTATAATTTTTTTAAGTCTTTTAACTTATATCCATATTATTTTTTACGGGCTTATTAACTATTTTAAACTTAGATTAGTAGATAGTGATTTAGATAATATGGTTGAATTAATCAAATTGAAACTACTAAATAAAGAGCATAAAATTGGTTTTAGAACAAGAAAACAAAAAGAGTTGGCAAATATTTTAACTCAATTAAATCTTGAAGTACCAAAAGAGATATTTAGTTCTACAAATGAAGAATTAAACAAAACGGTTGCTGCTATACAAAATGTAAACAATGGTATTTATGTTGATAAAAATCTAAAAGTTGATGAAAAATCATCTTTAGGAAAACAGAACTTAATAAATAAAATAAATTCACAAGTTGATTTTGCTGTTGATATTGTAAAAAAAGCTGAAAAATATGATAGTGATATTGTAAAAGTAGCATTTTTGAAATCTTTGAGTGAAAAAAGTATGACAACAATTAAAAAGATTTACAAAAATGTAAATCTTGATAAAGAACTTACAATTAAACTTTTAGAAAAAAATATTGAAAATAGTGAATTTGGATTTGAAAATAACGAAATTTTAGAACTTGTTAAAAATATAAAACTTTCAAAAGATGATTATATTCAACTTGCTAAAAAATATAAAAATAGTCTGAATCCAGATGTTTTAATAGAACTTTTTGAAAAAATTTCACAAGAACAAGAAGAAGCTACAGTTGCATATTTATATATTTTGAGTGAATTTGAGATGAAAGATAAACTAAGAGAAAATTTAGCAAATAGAGAAGGTAATGATTTCGCACCTTTTAAAGCACTAATTGAACTAAAAGATGCTGGAAAACATTATAGTTTGGAAAGCTTGTCGTATAACTAAGAATGAAAAAAAAATTAGATTTTAGCAAGCCTCTTATAGTGCTTGCTCCACTTGCTGGTTATACAGATTTACCTTTTAGAAGTGTTGTTAAAAAGTTTGGAGCTGATCTTACAATTTCAGAGATGATAAGTTCAAATGCTTTGGTTTATAAAAGTGCAAGAACACTTAAGATGATAGAAAAGTCTCCTTCAGAAGACCCATATTTTGTACAAATTGCTGGAAATAGTGCTCAACTTGTAAGAGAAGCAGTTGAAATATTAAATGATGTTGAAGGAATTGATGGAATTGATTTAAACTGCGGTTGTCCTGCTCCTAAAGTATTCTCTCATGGTTCAGGTTCTAATCTTTTAGGTGATTTAAAAAAGCTTGAAGAGATTTTAAGTACTATCAAAAAATATTCAAAAAAAGAGTACACAAGTGCAAAAGTAAGGCTTGGAGTTAATGAAAAAATTCCAGTTGAAATTGGAAAAGCGGTTGAAGCTTGTGGAGTTGATTTTGTATCAGTTCATGGAAGAACAAGAGCTGGAAAATATAAAGCACCTGTAGATTATGATGCAATTAAACAGATGAAAGAGGCTATTTCAATTCCAGTTATTGCAAATGGTGATATAAAAGATTATAAAAAAGCAAAAGAGGTTTTAGAGTACACAAAAGCTGATGGTGTTATGATAGGACGAGGTGCTATTGGTAAACCTTGGGTTTTTTATCAATTAAAACATGAGCTTGAAGATATTGATAA
>JAGOHQ010000093.1 GCA_017996075.1 Aliarcobacter sp. | reverse complement strand
CCAAAACTTATCAAAAAGAAAGGTGCAAAACTAAAGAAAAACTTCAAAGTAGCTCTTAGTGGAGAGTTTACTACAAATGCATTACTTTTTAAAATAGCTTATCCAGATGCTAGAATTTCTTATATGAACTTTTTAGATATTGAAAATGCTGTAATAAATGGTGATGTAGATGCAGGAGTTTTAATTCATGAATCAATTTTAACTTATAGCAGTCTTCTTGAAGTTGAAAGAGAGATTTGGAATATTTGGGTGGAACTTTGCAATGGTGAAGAGTTGCCACTTCCTCTTGGTGGGATGTGCCTTCGTCGTTCAATTCCTCTTGCTGAGGCTATAAAATATGAAAATGTACTTATAAAAGCTGTTGATGTAGCAAATAAAAATAGAAAAACTCTAGCTCCTATGCTTTTAGAAAAAGGCTTAATTCGTGTAGATGCTACAACTTTAGATAAATATTTAGATCTATATGCAAATGATAACTCTGTAAAAATGAGTGAAATTCAATATAAAGCTCTAAATAAACTTTTTGAGTTAGGTTATAAAAGTGGACACTACCAAAATTTAATAAAAGCAGAAGATTTTTTAATCCCAAGCGAATATGAAGAGTTAAGAGCTAGATGAGTGAAAAAATAGCTAATTACTATAAAACAGTAGATTTTAAAAGATACTCTTCTATACATATTGGTGGAGAAAAAGAGGTTTTAGTTATAAATGAAGTAGGTGATTATCCTGATATTCAAATAATAGGAAGAGGAAATAATTTGCTTATTTCTCCAAAATGTGAAAAAAAATTTGCTATTTTGGGTGAAGAGTTTGATTATATAAAAGATGAAGATAATTTGCTATATGTTGGTTGTGCTACAAGTAGTGGGAAACTTCTTACATATACAAGAAAAAATGATATTGCTTCTTTAGAGTTTTTAGCAAAATTACCTGGTAATTTAGGTGGACTTGTAAAGATGAATGCAGGTTTAAAATCTTGGGAGATTTTTAACTATATTCACTCAATAAAAACTAAAGATGGATATATAAAAAAAGAGAATGTAGATTTTTCATATAGGCAGACAAAAATTGATACTATAGTTTATGAAGTAGTTTTTCATAAAACTAAAGGTTTTTCAAAAGATATGCAAAATGAGTTCACAAAAATGAGGGATAATCAACCACAAATTGCTAGTGCTGGAAGCTGTTTTAAAAATCCAAAAGGTGATTTTGCAGGACGACTTATAGAAGCAGTTGGGCTAAAAGGTAAAAAGATAGGAGATATGGAATTTTCAAATACTCATGCAAATTTTTTAGTAAATCATGGAAATGGTACATTTGATGAAGCGATAACTTTGATAAATCTAGCAAAACAAAAAGTAAAAGAGCAGTTTAATATAGAGCTTGAAACTGAGATTATAATTTTTGAGTAGATATATACTAAGTTAAAAACTATCATTAAAATTAATAAATCATAAATATTTAAAGCATATAAGAAAATCTTACATTTTTTATGTTAGAATGCAAACTTTTATAAATAAAAGGCAATTTAAGTGAAAAATTTAGTAATAGTGGAATCTCCAGCAAAAGCAAAAACAATATCAAAATTTTTAGGCTCTGATTATGTAGTTATGGCATCTATGGGGCATGTTAGAGATTTACCAAAATCAACTTTAGGGTTTGATCCTGAAGATAACTTCAAACCAAACTATCAAGTAAGTAATGATAAGAAAAAAGTAATAACAGAGTTAAAAAAACAAATATCAAAAGATACAACAATCTACCTCGCAGCCGATGAAGATAGAGAGGGAGAGGCTATTGCTTGGCATTTGATTCCTGCGCTTAAAATTGAAAAAAATCCAATAAAAAGAATAGTTTTTCACGAAATTACAAAAGATGCGATACTTAAAGCCTTGCAAAATCCAAGAGATGTTGACCAAAATCTCGTAGATGCACAACAAGCAAGAAGAATACTAGATCGTGCTGTTGGATATGAGCTATCACCACTTTTGTGGAAAAAAGTAAGATACGGTTTAAGTGCTGGAAGAGTACAAAGTGTTGCTGTTAAAATAATTGTAGATAGAGAGAATGAGATAAGAGCTTTTGTTCCTGAAGAGTATTGGAAAATAAAAGCAGATTTTATAAACCCAGAACTTTCAAGTGAATTAGCAAAAAAAGATGGCAAAAATATCAAAGTAAAAAATGAAAAAGAGGCTAGAGAAATTGAAACTTCTTTAAATGCTGGGAATTTCAAACTTGTAGATATTGAAGAAAAAGATAGCCTTAGAAATCCAGCCCCACCATTTACAACTTCAACACTACAACAAGAAGCAAGTAGAAAAATAGGTCTTAGTGTTGCTCAAACTATGATGATAGCACAACAGCTATATGAAGGAAATGTTGCAAATATTCCAAATCACACAGGTGGTTTGATTACTTATATGAGAACGGACTCTTTAAATCTTTCAACTCTTGCTACTTCTATGGCAAAAAAAGTGATAGAAGAGGAGTATGGGAAAGATTATGCACTTTCTAAACCAAGAGCTTTTAAATCAACTGCAAAGGGTGCTCAAGAAGCCCATGAAGCTATAAGACCTGTTGATATGAGCTTAAAACCAAGCCTCGTAAAACAGTATTTAGACAATGCTCAGTATAAACTATATAGTTTAATTTGGAAAAGAACAATTGCTACTCAAATGGCACAAGCAAAAATTGCAAATACTACATATAAAATAGAAGCTGGATCAAAAAAAGAGTTTGAGTTTCAAACTAAGGGACAAAGAATTATTTTTGCTGGTTTTATGAAAGCTTATACAGAAGGAAGTGATAATCCTGAAGCTGCACTTGATAGTGCTGAAAAAATTCTTCCAAATATAAAAGTTGGTACAGTTTTAGAGCTAGAAAATTTAAATAGTGAACAACTTTTTACAAAACCACCTTCAAGATATACTGAAGCTTCTTTGGTAAAAAAACTTGAAAGTGAAGGAATTGGACGACCATCAACTTATGCTCCAACTATTTCAACTATTCAAGCAAGAGAATATGTAGTAAAAACAGAAGATAAGAAATTAGCTCCAACTCCAACTGGTGAGATTGTAAATAGCTTTTTAACTGATCATTTTTCAAATATTATTGACCTTGGATTTACAGCTAAAATAGAAGAGCAGTTCGATGAAATAGCAGAGGGTAAAAAAGTTTGGGTTGATGTAATGAAGAACTTTTATACAGGGTTTAAAGATACTATTAAAGATAAAGAGGAAAATATCAGTAAGTCTGATTATTTACAGTTACGAGAATTGGGAATTGACCCAAAATCTGGGAAACCTGTAAGTGCTAGAGTTGGAAGATTTGGACCATTTATTCAAATTGGTACAAAAGATGATGAAGAAAAACCTAAATTTGTAGCAATTCCTGAAAAACTAAATATGGATACAATTACACTTGATGAAGCTCTATTTTTGTTTACTCTTCCAAGAGTTGTTGGAGTTGATGATAGTGGAAATGAAATTAAAGCAAATATTGGAAGATTTGGTCCATATTTACAAGTTAAAACAAAGTACTATTCACTAAAAAATGATGATCCTTACACAATTGATGAAATAAGAGCAAAAGAGATTATAGAAGAGATTGATGAAGCAAAAAGTAAAGCTTTAATTAAAGATTTTGAAAAAGAGAAAATCCAAATTTTGAATGGACAATATGGAGCTTATATAAAACAAGGTAGAAAAAATTTCAAAATTCCAAAAACAAAAGTTGCTGAAAATTTAACTCTAGAAGAATGCTTAGAAATAATTGAAAAAGATAGCAAAGTTTCAAAAAAACCTACTAGAAAAACAGCTACAAAAATTACAACAAAAAAAGTATCTACAAAAGCAAAAAAAGAGTAGATGAAAATAGGAATTTTATCAGATAGTCATCACAAAAATGACTATTTAAAAGAGTGTATAGAGTTTTTAAAAAAGGAAAATTGTGAATATTTAATCCATGCTGGGGATATTTGCTCAAAAGATGGTTTAGATATTTTAAAAGATTCAAATTTAAAATATATTGCAGTTTTTGGAAACAATGACAGAGATTTATCTCAATTTGCACAAGATTATAATATAAAAAAAGAGCCATATTATTTTAAAATAAAAGATAAGAGTTTTAAACTTATGCACTTACCTTTTCACTTACATCCAGATACAGATATCATAATTTTTGGTCATACTCATAAATTTGATTGTGAATACAAAAATAAAAAACTTTTTATAAATTCAGGAGAGGTATGTGCTAGAGAAAAGCCAATAATTTCATGTGCAAAACTTGAAATTAATACAAATGAATATATAATCACACACTATTTTAAAAATACAAATGAAAATAATTTTATGAAAGAAGAGTTTAGATATGAGCAGTAATCAAATATATTTATGTGCAATTTCAAATATTGAAAGCGGAACTTGTAATGAAGATTGTAAATTTTGTACACAAAGTGTAAAGTATAAAGCAGATATACAAAGATATAGAAGAAAAGAGATTGAAGAGATAGTTCTAGAAGCAAAAAAAGCTAGAGAAAACAAAGCTGTTGGGTTTTGTTTGGTAACAGCTGGAACAGGGCTTGATGATAAAAGATTAGATTATGTTTGTAGAGCTGCTGATGCTGTACATAAGTCAGTTCCAGATATTTCATTAATCGCTTGCAATGGAATTGCAACTTATGAGCAGTTAAAAGAGTTAAAAAAAC
>JAGOHQ010000092.1 GCA_017996075.1 Aliarcobacter sp. | reverse complement strand
TAATATTTTTATATATTTCTACTGCATCTTTTGGATCAACTCCGCTTTTACTATCTTCATAGCTTGAGTTTATTTGAAGAAGGCAAGATAGTTTTTTATTTTTTTCAACTAATTTTTTGTTTAGTTCAATTGCAAGTTCTAACGAGTCTAAAGAGTGAACCAAAGTAGGGTTTAAATCTATTAGGTTATTTATTTTATTTTTTTGTAAAGTGCCAACAAAGTGCCACTCTAATGGAAGTTCATCTAAAGCTTGAGATTTATCTTTTAAATCTTGAACCTTATTTTCTCCAAAAGCTCGCTGACCAACTTCATAAAGAGTTCTAATATCCTCAGCAGTTGAGTATTTTGAAATACCAACAATTTTTACTATGTGATGTTCACTAACTCTAAGTCTTGCTGCTTCAACTTTTGTAATTAAGTTATCAAGATTTTTTGTTGCAATAGTTTTTTCCATAAAATGCCTTTAGTTATTTAAAATACTCTATTAATATATTAAGTAAGTCCTATATTGTATACTTTTGGAATATTATCTAAGATAAAATTAAATGTATATAATGATTGACTTTAATCAATGATAATTAATATCAATTCACTATAATAGAATAAAATTTATTATTTGGAAAAAAATGAAACTATTTATAAAAATTCTAAAAGATTTCCCCTCTTACTTATGGGGTGGGTGGGGTTCTGTTGCATCTATTTTTCTTTTTTTTGCTTTGTGGGATTTTGGTCATCAAATATATGGAGATTTAATTCTTCCAAGTCCAAAAGAGACTTTTATTGCATTAAACACAATTTTAAGTGACTCTTCTATGCAAAAAGAGATATTTATTACAATAAAAAGAGCAATATTTGGTTTTGGTTTAGCAGTGCTTGTTGGTTCGATTTTAGGGCTTCTTGCGGGATTATTTACAACAGCTTCAATAATGAGCAGACCAATAGTTACAATATTGTTTGGAATGCCTCCAATTGCTTGGATTGTATTAGCAATGATATGGTTTGGAATGGGAGATACTACAGTTATTTTTACAGTATTTATAGCCTCTTTTCCTATTGTTTTTATAGGTGCTTTGCAAGGAACTAGAACTATTGAAGGGGATTTAAAACAGATGACTGATAGTTTTCATCTACCTTTTTCTATGAAACTTTTTGATTTATATTTACCTCATATATTTTCATATATTTTCCCAGCTTATATAAGTGCCTTAGGAATGTCATGGAAAATAGTCATAATGGCTGAATTATTAGCAACAAGTGATGGTTTGGGTTCAGCCTTGGCTATTGCAAGAAGTCAACTTGAAACATCAACTGCATTAGCTATTGTTAGTATAATGATTGGAAGTTTACTTTTAATTGAATATCTGATTTTAGAGCCTATAAAAAAGGAGATTGAGGCATGGAGAAATTAGATAATATAGAAAAACTTATTGTAAAAAATGTAAATTTTTCTTTTGGTTTTAAAGAGATTTTAAAAGATATAAGTTTTACTTTAGAAAAAGGCAAAATAATATCGATTGTTGGTCCAAGTGGCGGAGGTAAAACTACTCTTTTACATCTTTGTTCAAAGCTTTTGAAATTAGATGAAGGAGAGATTAAAAATAGTTTTATTTCAAGCTCTTTTGCTTTTCAAGAAGCAAGACTTCTTCCATGGAAAAATGTTATAGATAATATTGCATTAGGACTTAGAGCGAAAGGTTTAAAAGGTAAAATATGTAATGAAGAGGCTCAAAATATAGCTTTAAAATTTGGCTTAAACAAAGATGATTTTGCTAAATTCCCAAAAGATTTAAGTGGTGGAATGAAGCAAAGAGTGTCATTTGCTAGAGCATTGGTTGTAAATCCAAGCTTACTTTTTCTTGATGAGCCATTTTCTGCATTGGATATAGGACTTAAAAAAGAGCTTCAAAATCTTCTTATAAAAAATATTGAAGAGAAAAATTTGAGTGTACTTTTTATTACTCACGATTTAATGGAAGCAATAAAATTAAGTGATGAAATTATTGTTTTAAAAGCCAAACCTGTAGGACATATTAAAAAAATATTTAAAATAGATGAAAAACGAATTTTAAGAGATGATGAGTTTGTTTATAATAAAACTGTACAAATTTTAAAAGACAAAGATATTATCTCAAGCTTTGAATTGGAGTTAAAATGACAGAACTTGAAAAACAGTATGCTTCAAGACACTATTTATACTACCCAAAAGGTGATTTTCCAACATATTTAGCTTATGGATTTAGGCCTATATTTTTATTACTAGCTCCATATATTATTATAAATATTATTTTATGGTCATTTGTTTTTGGTGGTTATATAAATTTACCTATTGAAAATACTTTAAATTGGCATATGTATGAGATGATTTTTGGAGTAGGAACTGCTATGATTGTGGCATTTTTCCTTACTGGTTTACCAGAACTTTTTCCAAGTGTTGTTCCTATCGTTGGTAAAAAATTGGCACTTATTGTTTTATGGTGGGTTTTGGGACGATTTAGTTTTTGGTTTATGGATTATTTTGGTGTATTATTTACAGCTATTATTAATGTAGGATTGATGGCTTATATATCTTATTTAGCCGCAATTCCTGCTTTTAAAGATAGAAATAAAAAGCATGTTTCATTAGCTTATTCAATGGTTTCTATTGTGATTATACAAGCTTTGTTTTTCGCTAGTGAACTTAAAATTTTAGAAATTAATTCATATAAAATTTTACTTTTGTCTTTGATTTTAGTATTGGTTTTAATTTTTTTAGCTTTAAGAAGAGTTAGTATGGAGTCAATAAATGAGCTTTTAGAACAAGAAAAAATTGATGATACATTTTTGGCAAAATCTTTCAGATATAATCTTGTTATTTTTTGTCTGCTTTTATATGGATTTGTTGAATTCTTTTTTCCAAATAATTCAACTTTAGCTTATATTTGCTTCGCTTGTGGAGCTTCTGTTTTAGCAATTTTAAATGATTTTATTTTAAAAGATAACAATATTTTATTTAAACCATTTGTTCTTTATATTGTAACTACTATTTTACTTACAAGTATTGGATTCTTTTTTTTAGGATTTAACTATTTGTTTGAGTTAAATGTTACAAATCATTTTAGGCATTTTATTACAACAGGCACTTTTGGGATGGTTTTTTATGTAATTATGATAATTGTATCAACTATTCATACTGGACGAGAAATCTTTACAAATTTATATTTAACAATTGGTTTAATGTTAATAATTATTTCAACATTTATTAGAGCATTTATTCCATATTATTTTGAATACAGTATGATTTTATATATATTATCTTCGATTCTTTGGGCAATACCATTTGTAATTTATATAAAAATATTTTTTCCATTTTTGCTAAAACCAAGAGCAGATGGAATAAAAGGTTAGGGAAGAAAAAATGATAAAAATTAGTTTAGGTAAAATTTTTTTATTAATATTTGTATTAGTTCATAATCTTTTTGCAAAAGATGAAAATACAATAGTAATAGCTGGTCCAATGGCTAGTGTATCACATCCAATAATACATATGG
Source organism: Aliarcobacter sp. (assembly GCA_017996075.1). Taxonomy (GTDB): domain Bacteria; phylum Campylobacterota; class Campylobacteria; order Campylobacterales; family Arcobacteraceae; genus Aliarcobacter. Next base: position 1,181 of record JAGOHQ010000092.1, on the reverse strand, counting down.
TTGAGCAAAATGCTTTAAAAGATATTGGAAAAAAAGTTGAGTTTAAACTTTGGAATAATCCAGATGAATTAAGAGCATTGATACTAAAAAAAGAGGTTGATTTTATAGCACTTCCTACAAATGTAGCTGCAAATTTATACAACAAAGGTGTTGATTTAAAGCTTTTAAATGTTTCAATATGGGGAATTTTAGGACTTGTAAGTAGAGATAAAAATTTAAAAAGTATTGAAGATTTTAAAAATAAAGAGATTATTGTTCCATTTAGAGCTGATATGCCTGATATTGTTATGCAAGCACTAATTAAAAAATCTGGACTGGATATAAAAAATGATTTTAAATTACAATATGTTGCAACTCCTGTTGATGCTATGCAAATGTTGATTTTAAGAAGAGCTGATCATGCACTTTTAGCAGAACCTGCAATTTCTATTGCTTTGAGAAAAACGGGTTCATTTCCTGTTAAATTAATTGCTCCAGATTTATATAGAAGTATTAATTTACAAGAAGAGTGGGGAAGATTATATAAAATTGAAGCAAAAATACCACAAGCTGGACTTGCAATTATAGGTGATACAAATGGTAAAGAAGAGTTAATTAGCAAAGTTTTAGCAGAATATGATAAATCACTAGCTTGGTATAAAAACAATAAAGAAGAAGCTAGTAAACTTGTAGTTAAAACATTACCGATGCTTGAAGAAAAAGGTTTAGCTGATTCAATAGAGCATGTTAGATTTGAAAATATTAATGCAATAAATAGTAAAAAAGATTTAGAATTTTTCTTTGATATTTTAATGCAAAATGATTCAAAATTAATAGGTGGTAAATTACCTAATGAAGATTTTTACTACAAATGAAGAATATTTCAAAAATATTATAATAAAAAGAGTTGATGATGAACTATAAAATGATTATTTTTTCCCTTTTAGTGCTATATTTAGTAGTAGATATTTTTCATACATATTTTATAAAATAAGTATATTTTTAATTACTTTTTGGTTTAAAACTCTTTAGGGTACAATCTTGCTTTTATAAAATAAATTTCAAACGGATAAACTATAATATGAGTTCAAAATTTTTTACCAATCAAGGTACAAATACATTAGAAAATAGATTAAAAGATATACTTACTCACTATGATATTAAAAATTTAGAATTTTTAATTGGTTATTTTAGAATTAGTG
>JAGOHQ010000091.1 GCA_017996075.1 Aliarcobacter sp. | reverse complement strand
CTTTGTATGTATCTTTTGTTTGAAGTCCAACAAGGCTTGGATATGTAGTATTAAAAGTGTGTCCAAAACTTGATGCAATTTCAAGACCAATTTCAGTTGCATTTAGTTGAGGAGCAGCAGCTAAGCCACTTGAAATTAAAACTTTATCATAGGATTTAAACTCTTTATCATTTGCATAAATTATAAACTTATCATCTTTTTTTTCTACTTTTTGTACAAAGTGTTCACAAAATATATTTACATTTAACTCTTCTAAAGCCAAAGAAAAAAGATTTGTTACAGATTTTGCTTCATTTGATAGTGGATAAACCTTACCATTTTCTTTAATATCAAGTAAAAGACCAATACTTTTGCAAAACTTAAGAAATGTTTTAAAATCAAACTCTTTTAGAGCAAAATCTACGAAAGTTGGACTCTCTCCCAAATAGTTTTTTGAAGATATTGAGGTATTTGAGATATTACATCTTCCATTTCCACTTGCAAGAATTTTTTTACCTATACTTTTGTTTGCATCAAAAATATCAATCTCTATATTTTTATTTAATCTTTTTGCTGTGATTGCAGCTATTATTCCAGCAGCTCCACCACCTATTATTGCTATTTTCAAAATTTTCCTTTAATAAAAAACTGCAAACCAAATAGTTGGTTCATCAAGGCTTGTAAATTTAACTCTATGCTTTTTAAAAGCCTCTATATTTAAACAATCACCTTTAAAAAGTTCTATTTCAAAATCTTCAAACTCTAAAATAGCATATCCACTCAAAAGCAAAATATACTCACTTTTTTCTTGTTCATACCAAAAATGATCAGGAGATTTTTGTCCATTTGATACAATTTTTTCTATTTTTATTTTATCGTTTTTAAAAATTTCAAAAAATTTCTCTTCACTTTTATCTATAGGAATCTCTTTAAAAATATTATATTTTTCTATCAATTTTATCTTCTTAGTTCTTATTTTATAGTATTCTAACAAAAAATTACTTAAGTAGTTTACAATAGTTGATTAAATTACTTTAGATAATCTAATAAGCCTATAAATACTATAATCATATAAATTTGATTAAAAGACTTGACATTGTAAAAAAAAGATATTATAATTCCAACATATTTAAACTTGATTAATTTAAAAAGGATAGAAAATGCAAAAAGATACAATTGCAATTCATGCAGGTTATGACAAAAAAAATGGAAATGGAGAGATGGCAATTCCTATTTCTCAAACAACAGCTTATGCTTTTAGAGATGCAGAACATGCGGCAAATTTGTTTGCACTAAAAGAACTAGGACCTATTTATACAAGATTAAATAATCCTACAAACGATATTTTAGAACAAAGATATGCTCAACTTGAAAATGGTGCTGCTGCACTTGTAACTGCAAGTGGTGCAAGTGCTATTTTTTACTCTATTGCAAATATAGCAGAAGCTGGAGATAATATTTTAATCTCTGATAAACTATATGGTGGAAGTGTAACTTTGTTTCATTTTACATTAAAAAGATTTGGAATTAGTGTAAAAACATTCAAAAGTGATGATGCTAGTGATTTAGAGAGTTTGGTTGATGATAAAACAAAAGGTATATTTTTTGAATCATTATCAAACCCTCAAATTGCAATTCCTGCTATTGAAAAAATTGTTGAAATAGCAAAAAAATATGGAATTATAACTATTTGTGACAATACTGTTGCAACTGCTAGTTTATTTAATCCTATCTCTTGGGGTGTTGATATATCTGTTCACTCTACAAGTAAATATACAAGTGGAAATGGTACAGCTTTAGGTGGAGTTATAGTTGAAAGAGATGGTCTAGCAGAGTTTTTCAAAAAAAATAGTGCTAGATATCCACACTTTTCAACTCCTGATGCTTCTTATCATGGACTTGTTTATACAGATGTTCCACTTCCAAACTTTTGTTTAAGAGCTAGGTTATCACTTTTAAGAGATATTGGAGCAACTCCTGCACCATTTAATTCATGGCTTTTAATTCAAAGCTTGGAGACTTTAAGTTTAAGAGTTGAAAAACACTCTAATAATGCTTTAAAAGTAGCTGAGTTTTTACAATCACATCCAAAAGTAAAAAAAGTTAGTTACCCAGGATTAAAAGGTGATAAGTATTATGATAAAGCACAAAAATATTTTAAAAATGGACTTGCAAGTGGTCTTATATCTTTTGAAGTAAGCAGTTTTGAAGAGGCTAAAAAAGTTATTGATAGTGCAAAACTGTTTAGTATTGTTGTAAATATTGGAGATAGCAAATCTTTAATTGTTCATCCAGCTTCTACAACTCACTCTCAAATGAATGAAGAGGATTTACTAAAAGCTGGAGTTACTCCTGTAACAGTTAGGCTATCTATTGGGCTTGAAGATAGTGCTGATTTGATTGAAGATTTGAATCAAGCATTAAACAAGTAGTTTGATATGCCACTGATTTCAACAAAGGGGGTGTATGGTTTGGCTGCTATTTATGAGTTAAGCAAACATAAAGATGATACTCCCATGCAAATAAAAGATATATCAGCAAATGCTTCAATTCCTCAAAACTACTTGGAGCAGCTTTTAAGTAAACTTAGACGTGCTGATTTACTAATAAGTACAAGAGGAGCTAGAGGTGGCTATCTTTTGGCAAAAAGTCCAAAAGATATAAAGATAGTTGATATTTTAATCGCCCTTGAAGATGATATAAAAATTGTTGATTCAAAGGTTGATAACCCGATTTTAAATCTATTTTTTGAAGAGTCAAAAGAGAAAACAAAAAGAATTTTTGATTTGACTTTAGCTGATTTAGATAAATATGAGGGAAAATATAATGAGTTTTTACACTATAATATTTAAGCAAGGCTTTGTTCTAAAAGCAATTTAGGTTGTTCTCATAGAGAATTTAATAGTTTAATATAATAATTTTGAAAGGTAAATAGTATGAAATATGCAAATAATGTAACAGAATTAGTAGGAAATACTCCATTAGTAAAACTACAAGATGCAAGTAATGTAAGTGGAGCTACAGTTTTAGGTAAATGTGAATTTATGAATCCAAGCTCAAGTGTAAAAGATAGAATTGGAACAAATATGATAAAAGTTGCTCTTAAAGAGGGTCTTATAAATAAAGAATCAACTTTAATAGAGCCAACAAGTGGAAACACTGGAATTGCACTTGCAAGTGTTAGTGCAGCTTTAGGATTAAAACTTGTACTTGTAATGCCAGCATCTATGAGTATTGAAAGAAGAAGACTTCTTCAAGCTTTAGGTGCAAAATTAGTTCTTACTCCTGCTGAAAAAGGGATGAAAGGTGCTATTGAAAAAGCTAATGAGATAAAAGATGAAACTCCAAATTCAATTATCTTACAACAGTTTCAAAATGCTTCTAATCCAGCGATACATAGAGAGACAACAGCGCAAGAGATTTTAAAAGATACGGATGGAAAAATTGATATTTTTATAGCTGGTGTTGGAACAGGTGGAACTCTAACAGGTGTTGGTGAAGTTTTAAAAGCACATAACCCAAATATAAAAATAATTGCAGTTGAGCCAGAAGCAAGTCCTGTATTAAGTGGAGGTAACCCAGGACCACATAAGATTCAAGGAATTGGGGCGGGATTTGTACCTGATGTTTTAAATACAAAAATTTATGATGAGGTAATAAAAATAGCAAATGATGATGCAATTGAAAGCTCAAGAGAGTTAGCAAAAACAGAAGGACTTTTAGTAGGAGTATCTTCAGGTTCAAATGCACTTGCTGCTAAAATAGTTGCTTCAAGACCTGAAAATAAAGGTAAAACAATAGTAACGATCCTTTGTGATACAGGTGAGAGATATTTAAGCTCTGGTTTATATGACTATATAGAAGAGTAATCTTCTACATAGCATATTTTAATTTTTCTTTTAGAAATTATAAAAAAGGTTGGATATGCATGAAAAACCTTATAGATCAGTAGCAAAAACTATCTCTTGGAGAACAGTTGGAACACTAGATACTATAATCATTTCTTATTTTATTACGGGAAATTTAGTTATGGCTGCTTCAATTGGTTCAATTGAAGTTATTACAAAGATGATTTTATACTATTTTCATGAAAGAGTTTGGAATAAACTAAAATTTGGAATAGTAAAACCAACAGAAAACGACTATCAAATTTAAGGTATTTTATGAGTATAGAAATAGTAAAAAATATTGAAGAAAAAATTTTATCTTTAAATACAACTGATTTAATCAAATATATATTGGAAAATCATAATAATGTAGCTTTAAGTTCAAGTTTGGGTTCAGAAGATCAAGTTTTAACAGATATGATGTTTAAAGTAAATAAAAATAGTAGAGTATTTACTCTTGATACTGGAAGATTGCATAGCGAAACTTATAAAGTTTTGGATGAAACGAATTTAAAATATGGTGTAAAAATAGAAGTTTTTTTCCCAAAATTTGAAGAAGTAGAAAACTTATATAAAACTCAAGGTGTAAATGGTCACTTTGAAAGTATTGATAAGAGAAAAAATTGCTGTAATATTAGAAAAATAGAGCCTTTAAAAAGAGCTTTAAAAAATGTTGATATCTGGATTACAGGACTTAGAGCATCTCAAAGTATTACAAGAGAAACTATGCCAATAGTTGAGTGGGATGAAAATTTTAAAGTTATAAAACTAAATCCACTTATAAACTGGAGCGAAGATGATGTTTGGAATTATATAAAAGAGAATAAAGTTCCATACAATAAACT
>JAGOHQ010000090.1 GCA_017996075.1 Aliarcobacter sp. | reverse complement strand
CAAGTGTTGCTAACTCTCTTTTAACAGAAGCATCTTTTATCTCTTTTACATAAGCAGCTGTATTTGTAATAGGATTTGCACTTAAGATTTCTAGTAAAACATTGTCATTTACCTCTTTTTTATCTACCCTATTTCTTACAAAATCCTCATCAATTGGCATATCTTCACTATGAAGTTTAACTATTGCCTCAAATATAGCTTTATGTGCTGGAAGATAAAAATCTTTTGGTTTTAAAACTCCTAAAATATCTTCAAGCTCTTCTGGATTAAAAAATATTGAGCTTAAAACTGCTCTTTCAATATTTATACTATAAATACTATCCATTATAATTTTTTCTTCGCTTCAAATTCAACTTCTTCTACAAATTTATTTATAAGTGCTTCTCCACTAAGTTTTGCAATTATTTCACCTTTTTTCATAACAAGCCCACTTCCTTTTCCAAAAGCAATAGCAACATCTGCGCTTTTTGCCTCTCCAATAGCATTTACAACACATCCCATAACAGAAACATCAAGTGGAGTTTTTATATGCGAAGTTCTTTTTTCAATTTCGGCAACTGCACTTACTAAATCAGCTTCAATTCTTCCACAAGTTGGACAAGAGATAATATTTAAACCCTCTTTTGAAATTCCTAAATCTTTTAATATACCCTTTCCTACTTTTATCTCCTCTTCAAGCTCTCCTGTCATTGAAACTCTTAAAGTATCTCCAATACCATCAAGAAGTAAACTTCCTAGTGCGATTGATGATTTTATTGTTGAGTGAAACTGTGTTCCAGCTTCTGTAACTCCCAAATGAAATGGATAGTTATTCATAGGTCTTAAAAGTCTATAAGCTTCGACCGTTCTTTGAACATCACTAGCTTTTAATGAGATTTTAATATCTGTAAAACCTAAATCTTCAAGATATTTTATGTTGTAATCAGCACTTGCAACCATACCTCGTGCTGTTTGTCCATATTTGTCTTCAAACTCTTTTTCTAAACTTCCACAATTTACCCCAACTCTTATTGGAATATTTCTATTTTGGCAAGCTTTTACAACCTCTTGTACTCTTTTTTTATCTCCAATATTTCCTGGATTTATTCTTATACAATCAACTACTTCAGCAGCAATTAAAGCTAGTTTATAATGAAAATGAATATCTGCAACTATTGGTAAATCTACTTGTTTTTTTATCTCTTTTAAAGCTTGAGCATCCTCAAGATGAGGAACAGCAACTCTTACAATATCAGCTCCTGCAAAATGAAGTTTTTTTATTTGCTCAACTGTTGCTTCTACATCTGATGTTTTTGTAAATGTCATTGACTGAACACTAATTGGTGCATCACCACCAATTAGGACATTTCCTACTTTTATCTGTTTTGTTGGGTATCTTTTTATCATTTTGGGATTTTATCTAAAATAGTTTAAATAAAAGTGAAGTTTAATTTACAAATAAGAAATTATTATATATGCTTATGCATTGAATTAAAAAAACTAAAAAGAAAATAATTTTGAAGAAAAAAAGAAATATATTTTTAATCATACTTGCATTTATTGTTTCAACTTTTTTTGCAATAATATTAACAAATTATTATATAAACAAAAAACAAAAAGAGCTGCTAAACTCAATATATGAAACTACACATAAAAATATTTTTGAAAAAACACAAAATCTAATAAACGATAAGCAAAACACATCTTTGGCTATTGCAATGTCATTATCAAAAGATGAAACTTTATATACACATCTAAAAAATAAAGATTTTGAAAAACTAAATTATGTAAAAATTGCAAAATTAATAGAGACAAATTCAAAATATAAAAATATATGGATTCAAATTTTTGATAGTAACTTAAATAGTGTTTATAGATCATGGACCAATATAAGAGGTAGTCTTAATTTTAGACCTGATTTGAAAAAAATAGAAGCTTTAAAAAATATTTCAACCTCTATTAGTGCTGGACTTTTTAATATAGGAATAAGAGCAAGAACTCCTATTTTTGATGAAAACAATAATTTTTATGGTGCATTAGAGGTTGTTACACATTTTGATTCAATAACAGAAGATTTAGTAAAAAACAATATCTCTCCTGTTGTAATAGGAGATAAAAGTATTAGAAAAAATTTAACAAATCCTCTTTTATCAAAACTTTTTATAGATGATTACTATATTGCAAATGAAAATGTTGATATGAATTTATACAAGTATATAAAAGAAAATGGTGTTGAAAAATATATAAATATAGATAAATTTATAATAGAAAATGGTTATTTGATCTCAAAATATCCACTCTTTGATGAAAATAAAAAAAATTTAGCATATATAATAAATTTCATGGAGCTAAAAAGTATAAATCTTGAAAATATAAAACATATAAAAATTCAAACTACTCTAGGAACAGTTATTGCACTTATTATAATATTTACGGCTATTTTAGTATATTATTTAAGAGATATTAAATATCAAAATAGTAAAAACAAAATTCTTTTAAACTCACAACCAAATATTGTAATAATCACAAACGCAAAAGAGATAATAGATGCAAACAAGCAACTATTAAAATTTTTTCCTCTAGTTAAAGACCTTGAGGAATTTAAAAAAACATATATTTGTATTTGTAACACTTTTGAAGATTTAGAAAAAGATGATTATATTATAAATAAAGATTACAATGGTAAAAATTGGGTTGAATATATATTTGAAAATCAAGATAAAAATTTCAAAGTTGCTATAAGAAATTCAGAAAATAAGTTAAGACATTTTAGTGTAAAAACTTCTAATGAAAAAATTGATTTATCAGTTATTGTTACTTTTATTGATGTTACAAATGAAATTTTACAACTTGAAAAAGAGAAAAATGAACAAAGAAATATGTTTCAACAATCAAAAATAAATGCTATTGAAAATACTTTAAATAGCATAGCTCATCACTGGAGACAACCTTTAAGTGTAATTAGCACAATTGCAAGTGGCATGAAACTAAAAGAAGAGATAAAAGAGCTAAATACAAAAGAGATTTTACTATCTTGTGATAAAATTATTTTTAATACAAAAAAACTCTCAAATACAATAGAAAATTTCTCAAATTTTTTTGAAAAAGATAAAACAATTTCAAGCAACTCTTTGGTTGAAATGGTAAATAATGTGATACTATTTTATGAAACTATATTTGAAGAAAATTCGATTGTTTGTGAATTTACACACAATGAAGATTTTATTTTAAGCTGCAGTCAAAGTGATTTTTCTGACTCTATTTTAAATATTATTGAAAACTCAATTCATGCTTTAGTTAATAATAAAAATAAAGAAGATAGATATATTCTAATCAACTTTTCAAATAAAGTTTTATCAATAAAAGATAGTGCAGATGGTGTTGAAGAAGATGTATTATCAAAAATATATGAGCCATATTTTAGTACAAAACACCAATCTTTTGGTGTAGGATTAGGTCTTTTTACGGTAAATGAATTTTTTACAAGAAATCTTGAATTTGAAATAGAGTTCAAAAATGAAGAGTTTAAGCACAAAAATAAAAAACTCAAAGGTTTAAGTATTAATATAAATTTTAATTAAACTTTTATTTTATTTTTTTTAGATAAAATGCACGGATTATTGAAAAAAGGATTGTTTGTATGCAAAATATTGAGGTTTTTGATTTAGTTATTATACTTATTACATTATTGCTTGGTTTAAAAGGACTTTTTAGAGGTTTAATAAAAGAAATTTTTGGAATAGTTGGTATTGTTGGTGCTATTTTTGTAGCATCAAGAATTTCAACAGAAGTTGGTGGACTTTTAGCTCCTATACTTGTAATAGAAAATCAATCAACAATAAAACTAATAGGTTTTGTAGTTTCACTAGTTGCAGTTTGGCTTATTGTTTATAGTGCTGGCATTGTTGTTAGTAAAATATTTGGTGCAGCTGGATTAGGAATTGTTGATAGAATATTTGGACTTATATTTGGAATGTTAAAAATATTTCTTATTTTTTCTGTTATTGCTTATTCATTAAACCAAGTAGGATCATTTAAAAAAGTAATAGATGAAAAATTTAGTAACTCTTTTATGATGCCTCATTTACTTAGTGTTGGTTCTTACATAATAAAATTTGACACAACAGCAATGGTAAATACTATTGATAAAACTATTCAAAATGCAACAGATAGTTCAGTTTCAATACAAAATGGTATAGAAGAAACAAAACAGAGTATAGAACCTGCTTTAAATGATATAAAAGAGAATGTAGAGCAACTTGACAATTTAAAAGAAAATTTAGATAGTACAAAAGAAAAATTACAAGATATTAGAAATAAAGATGAATAAGGATTTAAAAATTGTTTGAAAATAAATACATACAACAAAGAATAGAAAAAGCTCAAAGTTTACGAGATTTAGGAATAAATCCATATGCAAATGAGACAAAAAGAGAATTATGCATACAAGATTATTTAGCAAAAAATGAAGATATTTTTAATCTTGAAACAAAAAGAGATGAGAATAGAAGTTTTACGATAGCTGGAAGAATCAAGTTTTTTAGACTTATGGGAAAAGCTAGTTTTCTCAAACTTGAAGATGAAAGTGGAATGCTTCAAGTTTATGTTGCTAGAGATAATTTAGAAGAGAATTTTTATAATGATATTTTCAAAAAATATATTGAAGTTGGAGATATTATTGAAGTTAGTGGTTACCCATTTGTAACAGGACAAGGTGAGCTTTCGCTTCATGTTGATA
>JAGOHQ010000089.1 GCA_017996075.1 Aliarcobacter sp. | reverse complement strand
ATTCAAGAGCTAAAAGATAATTTTGAAAATATAGAGTTTATAGCATTTAAAAATGACGATTATTTTGCAATAACTAGAACTAATGAATTTATACTTCCAAATATAAAAGAGTCATTAAAAATATATAGTGAACCAACCTCTGCCTTTAGTTATCTAAACTATAAATGTTTAAACAGCTTTGGCTATGGGATATTAACTTTATATACATATCTATAATGTATCATAAAGTTTACCTCTTAAGACTTCAAGCTCATCTTTAAGTTTTTTATTTTCACTCTCTAATTCTTTGATTTTTTTGTTCTTGGCAGCAAGAAGTACATCTTTAGTATTGTCTGTCATTTTGTCTTTTACTTGCTTAGGCTTTATTCCTTTTTGAGAATCCCTCAATTTTTCAATTCTTAATCTAATCTCTTCATTTTGATACACAAAGCCTTTGGACACATTAGATTTTTTCATAACAGTATTAAAGTTAATAGGCTCTTTATTTAAAGCCATTTCTCTAAGTGCAGAATCAACTCTTTTGTATGCTTCTTCACTTTTTTTCTTAGCGTGAGCCTTAATGCCTTTTGTTTCTCTCTTGTGAGTATTTTTATTTTCGTTGTTCACCGACATATTCTCTTCCTTGTTTTCCTGCATCATGCTTGATTTTTCCATCTTTTAAAACAGATAATACAGACTCTAGTTTATTTAAAAGTAATTCATTTTTCTCAACCCAAAAGGTTCTATTTTGAGATTTTCCTTTATTGATTATTTCTTTGGTTTGATATATCTCCTGTTCAAATGCAGGGATAAATTCTGGTGTAGTACATAAAGATCTGCAAGTAAGGCATGGATTGAGCTGTGTGGCACATTCCATCTTGTTTGGCTTCATGCAATATCCAAGTGGCATACGAACAGCATCTAAATTATGCTTTATCCATTCCCACTCAATAATATCTTCATCTTGAATATCTGAAAGTTCTACTCTTAAGGCTTTGCCTGTTCCGTCCAGCTTGAACATACCATCCCTGGTTGCTTCTTCCCATGACTTTCGCATTGTGTTATCAAGTATTTTTGCATAGTGAAGTGTCATTATAGGAGTTAGATGTGCTAACCATTTTTGAACATGTAAAAGATTCATTCCATTATTAATTAACTCTACTGCTTTAGTGTGTCTAAAAGCATGGGATTTAAATCTAAATAGTTTGCCATTTCTATCTAGTATATTGTATTTTTCCGCCAGTCTATTTAAAGCCAATCCAATGTTTTTTCCATTATAGGGATAGCCTTTGCGTTTTCCAGATTCTGTAACAAATAAATATCGATTGGTATTCCCTTTTGTATTTGCTGATAAACTTATGGATGCTTTTACTACATCTGCTATTTCACTGCTTATAGGAATTCTATGTTCTAATACTTTTGTCTTTTGGATATCCCCACACAAATAATATCCACTCAAAGTGCTATCTAGGCAATTATCATATTTTAAATTTAAGACATCGCTAATTCTCCATCCAGAAGCTCTCAATAATATAATTACTGGAATATATTCTTTAGGCGATATATCTTCAATATGGTTTTCGAGTTGCTCTAAGACATCTTCCTCAATGTGTTTATAATTGTGTTTGTGTTGATTTTTGCTTACTTTGTCTTCTTTAAAAATTAATAGATTCACGCCTAAAGTTGGAGCATCATCAATAGCTTTTATTTGACAAAATCTTATAAAGTCTTCTAATCCAATAATATAATCTTTCATATTTTTATTGTCTTTTTTAATAAAAGCAATATATCTTTCAATGATGCCCCTATTAATATCTTTTAATAAGACTTTGTATTTATTAATATAATTCAAAAATGTTGCTGTATGCTTAAGTTTGCTAGCACAAGTGGATAAACTAAAAGTTGTTATCTTTAAATGAATATATTCTTTTACAATTTGTTTATATTTTTCATTAGTTATTGGGGAAAAGTTTAAAGTATAGTAGGAACAATGTTTTGAATATTTTGCACCAGGAATATTTCTTACATCCAATATATCATCATCTTTAGATAGGAATTTTTTCTTGTTTTTAATATCAATTTCAAATAAATAGCGTGGGACTTGAACTAAGAATGAATGATTTCTAACATCATTTGCATCATAGTTGTTGAATCTCAAATATTCTTTAAATTTATCAAAAATACCCTCTATGCTTATTATTTCTTTATAGGTTTTATTTTGAATATTATTAATGCAAAGGAAATTATTAAATCTTTTTAATTTTTCTTTTCTTAAATAATAAACGACTGTACCTAAAGACAAATAATCATTTCTCACTGAATAATAAGCAAAGTTGATTAAATTCTCTCTTACATCATTGTTTTCTATAATTTTAAAATCTAAAATACTTTTTATTTTCTTTGTTTTGTTATTCTTTAATATATTAAATAATTTATCAGACAATTCCCATCTTGTTTTAATAAGTATCTGACTTTCAATACTTTCGGAATTTAAATAGGATAAGTTGTTAATATTCGATAATGATTCCGCAGTATCTTCAATTTTTGGCTTTGTTGCTTGCATTTTCCCAATCCTTTCTTATATCCTCTTCCGTTGGATGATAATATGTTTGAGCCGTAAAGTTTGGATCAGCATGACCAGCTCTTCTTTGTAGGTGTTCTGACTTCATTCCTGCTCGTCTCAATTCTGTTAAAGATGTGTGTCTCAACATGTGTGCTGAAGCATGAATACTTGTTTTTTTCTCAAGTCTTTTAAATAGTGAATCCACATCTGGATATTCCATTGATTGATACTTATTTTCACCAGCGATTTTTATAAATACAAAATTAGTATCAACATTATCATCATGGTATTCTGATATGTAATCAATAAACATATTTATTAGATTATCACTTATATCAATTATTCTAGGAGCATTAACAGATTTTAATTCAGCACCATTTTCAAGCTCACCTCTGTCTTTTATTTCGACCTTTCTGCCATCAATGGAAAAATCTTCAATCCACAAACCTAATACCTCTCCGATTCTCATGCCCGATTCATATAAAAGAGTAATTAGGAATTTATCACGGATATTTAAACAATTTTCAATTAGGGTTTGAACCTGTCTTTTTTGCAGAGTCTTTGGTTTTTTCTTTGGCTCTTTAAGTCTTAATGTTTTGGCAAGATATGTTTTATCTTTAGAGATATGATATAAAAAACCTTTATATCCTCTTCGGGATCCGCTCATCTCCCTTTTTAGTTGCTCAATTATTTTTCCTTCATATGCAGAGTTACGCATTAAATAGTCATAGAAGTCCAAAACAACTGAGACAATGATATTTATTGACTTAGCACTTCTTTTTGATTCTACGGGCTTTAAATGAATCGTATTAACACTGCCTAACGGGTTCTTTAACCAGTGAAGAAAATTAGCCATTGAATCTATATTAACATCTAAAAAATCAAGTTTTGATTGTTCTAAATATTCAAAGTAAAGCTTTAGATGATAGCAGTATGTTTTAAGCGTATTTCTTGCTGAACCATAGCTGTCTTTGTATTTGAGATATCTGTTAACAACATCAACTGATTCACCATTACTATCAAAAAGCATATAGCGTTCTTTGTTGTCAGCAGTTTTAACTGTAGCTACTTGCATTTTTTATCTTAGCTAATGTATTATTTGTTTTTTACAATATCATCTTCACAAAAATCACTCATTAGATTAATGTTAAATGTTTTATTCCCTGCATCCTTCAAAGAAGCACCTATGCTATAAACTTTATTGCTATCAATTATTATATATCTGTCGTGATATGTCCTATCTGCAACAATCTTTAAAGGCTTGTATTGCTTATTGTATTTTTCTATATCTAATTTTAATTGTTTTGAAACAGTGTGAGATATTAATAATATAGTTGCTGTTTGATTGTTTGAGAGCATCGTAAGCGTTGAGCTGTCTATGTAGTTATCAATAAGAGTAATTGATGTTTTGGCACTTTTTATTATTTCTAAAATGAATGTGTGTGCATCAAATATTTGTCCGTTAAAGAATATGCCTTGCTTTAATTCTAATGAGTTATTTTTTATATGAGATTTTATATCTTTAATATCACTTTCAAGGTTTAAAATTCTTTGTTGTGTTATTTTCTCTTTATTAACTGCATACCCATTAATAATATAGTCTTTGAGAACCGAATTAGTCCATTGTCTAAATCTTATTGCTTTTGCTGAATTTGTTCTATATCCCACTGCTAAAATAATATCCAAACTATAATGGTCAACAATTCTAGCAACCTCTCTAGTTCCCTCTTTTTGAACTATTTCCATTTTGGAAACAGTTGAAAACTCATCAAGTTCATTGTCTTTGTAGATGTTTTTTATATGCTTAGATATTGCGGGAACATTAACATCAAAAACTTCTGCTATTTGCTTTTGTGTTAACCATATAGTTTCATTATCAATTGATACTTTAAGTTCAATTTCTCCACTGTTATAAACTACTACATCAGACATACAACTTCCTTTTAGTTTAAATACTAAATATATTTATATGTCATCATAGTAGAAATATTTTAATAAATCAATAGTATATATACTTTGTGTACTATATATTTATTAGATATAATTAACTTTAGACAGAGGCTTCCTAACTAGCAACCTCTAATGAAGTTGAGCGAAAGGCTTTGTGTTTATTTAAGTCCACAAGGCTAGTTCCTAGCCCAAACGACTCTAATCCTCTTTTTAAGATAGTTTGACTAGCTTGTATGT
>JAGOHQ010000088.1 GCA_017996075.1 Aliarcobacter sp. | reverse complement strand
CAAGCTGCAACAGTTATGCCTGCACAACTATTTACTTGGGCTGGAATGCCTGAAGGTATGTATATAGAAAAAACAGCAGCAGGAATTTTAGTTTTATTAACAATATTAATTTCACTAAATGCAATAGCAATATATTTTAGAAAAAAATTTGAAGTAAAATGGTAAAAGGAAAATATTAAATGAATAAAGATATAAAAACAAAAATAGATGTTAAAAATCTAAATCTTTTTTATGGCTCAAATCAAGCTTTGTTTGATATAGATGTTAATTTATATCAAAATAAAATTACGGCATTAATTGGACCATCAGGTTGTGGTAAATCTACATTTTTAAGATGTATAAATAGAATGAATGATTTAATTCCTATTGTTAAAATTGATGGAAAAATTATAATTGATAAAAAAAATATATATGATAAAGATGTAGATGAAGTAAGTGTTAGGAAAAGAGTTGGAATGGTATTTCAACAACCAAATCCTTTTCCAAAATCAATTTATGATAATGTTGCTTATGCGCCCTTAAAACATGGGATGGTAAAAAAAGGAAAAGATTGTGATGAACTTGTTGAAACATCTTTAATAAAAGCTGGTCTTTGGAATGAAGTAAAAGATAAATTAACAACTCCTGGAACATCACTTTCAGGTGGTCAGCAACAAAGACTTTGTATTGCAAGAACAATTGCTATAAAACCAGAAGTTATTTTAATGGATGAACCAACAAGTGCACTTGATCCAATTTCTACAGAAAAAATTGAAGCACTTATGCTTGAGTTAAAACAAGATTATACAATAATTACTGTAACTCATAATATGCAACAAGCTGCAAGGGTTGCTGATTATACGGCATTTTTCCACTTAGGAAAACTAATAGAGTACGATATAACAGAGACTATCTTTGTTAATCCAACAAATAAAAAAACAGAAGATTATATTACAGGGAGATTTGGATAATGTTAAAACCATATGAAGAGAAATTAAAACTTATAAAAAGTGATGTAGAAAAACTAGGATTAGATATTGTTGAGGCTTTAGAGGTTTGTTTAAAAGCTTTAAATGAGAGAAAAATAGAGAATTTAAAAAATGTTGAAGTTAGTGAAAAAAAATTTCTAATAAAATCAAATGAGATAGATAATCTTATAATTACAACTTTAGCTTTATATACTCCAGAAGCAAGAGATTTAAGAAGAATGGTGGCATTTTTAAAAATCACAAATGAGATGGTAAGAACAGCTGCAAATACAAAAGATTTTGCAAAAATGTTTAGAAGATCTTATAGTGAAGATTTAAATACAAATACTATTTTAGAGTACACAATACCACTTCTAAAATCAGCTTTATTATCTACAAAAACTGCAATTTCAATAATAGACGAACAAGAACACTCTAAAGTTGAGGAGAAATATCAAAGAGTTATTGTTGAAGAGAGCAAAACAGATGATTTATATTTAATGATAGAGAAAAATATTTTAAAACTAATAACTCAAAAACTTGACCTTTCTAAAGAGTATTTTGACCTTTTAAGTAGTTTAAGAAGATTAGAAAAAATTGCAGATAGATCAGTTTCAATAGCTAGTTTACTACAATTTGCAAAACTAGGAGGAGATATAGTTCAATCATAAAACTCTTTATGATATACTTTTTACATGAAAAAAGCTATAAATAAAATATCGAACTACTTTAGTTCAAACTTCGAAGTTTTGGTTGCTACTGT
Organism: Aliarcobacter sp.; assembly: GCA_017996075.1. GTDB lineage: Bacteria > Campylobacterota > Campylobacteria > Campylobacterales > Arcobacteraceae > Aliarcobacter. The sequence goes on along the minus strand of JAGOHQ010000088.1, from coordinate 3,047 downwards.
TATATTTTTAACTGTTGTTCTAGCTGGGAACAACTTCTATAGCGCAATTATCTTAATGCTTGAATTCATTGTGATTATGGAAGTCGTAAAAATGATTTCTGATTTTATTAGAAAAGAGACATTAAGACTTAGATATGTTCTTGATATTTTTATAATCTTTTTAATCAGAGAAGTTATTATTCTTTCAGCCAATAAAAATAAAGATTATTTTGATATTGTATTTTTATTGTTTGTTATTTTTATATTTTTTATTTTTAGAATATTGGCTATTAAATTCTCTCCATTTGGAAAAGATGAAAATAAAAAAATAGATGAAATCAATAATGATGAAATAAAGTAAAACAATGCTTGAAGGTAAAAATAGATTAATTTTAATAATAGAAGATGAAGAAGATATTCTAGAACTTCTTGAGTATACTTTACAAAAAGAGGGATATGAAACTATTGGATTTTTAAATGCAAATGAAAATGTAAAAAAAGTTTTAGATGAAGAGAAAATTGATTTAATTCTAATGGATAGAAATCTACCAAATATAGAAGGTACCTCTTTTATAAAAGATTTAAGAGCAAATGGTTATCAAAATCCTGTTATTTATGTTACTGCAAAAGATAAATCTGAAGATATTTTAGATGGATTTGAAGCACATGCAGATGACTATATTACAAAACCATTTAATATTCAAGAGCTACTAGCCAGAGTTAAATCTGTAATAAAAAGATCTTCAAATGATATTGAAGTTTTAAAAGTAAGAGATATAGTTTATAACTTTTCAAGTAAAACATTCTGCATTGAAGAGAAAGATATTGAGCTAACTTCTCTTGAAACTACTCTTCTTTTAGAGTTTATAAAAAATAAAAATATTCTTCTTACTAGAGAGTATTTATTAGAAAAAGTATGGCAAGACTCTTTTGATAAACAAGAAAAAACAGTAAATGTTGCTATAAAAAGATTGAAAGATAAGATAGATCCAAATTCAAAGAAAAATTATATAAAGTCAGTTAGAGGAGAGGGTTATATTTTTTGTTAAAAATTCATCAACTTTTTTTACGAACTTATCTTGCAATATTTGTTGCAATTTTAATAACTGTTACTCTATCAACTTATTTTTGGGCAAAAAATCTCTACTTAAATCAAGTTGAAAAAAACTTAATCCAAAATATAGATATATTATCAGTAATTTTAGAAGATACAAAAGATATAAATAGTATTAAAGATATTATTAAAGATTTAAGTAAAAAACTGAACCTAAGGATTTCAATTATAAATGAAAATGGTGAAGTAGTAGCAGAGAGTCACAAAAATATTGAAGATATAAAAAATCACTCAAATAGAGTTGAAATTATTGAAGCAAGAAATATAGGTCTTGGAAAAGATACAAGAGTATCTGAAACTCTAAATAAAGATTTGATATATATTGCTAAAAAAGTATCTTTTAATGAAGAGATTTATTACTTAAGAATGGCTGATTATACAAATAAAATTACTGATAATTTCAAAAAACTAACTTTTGAAATTTTTATTTATATCTCTTTTTTCTTAATAATTGCATTTATTTCAACTTACTTTATAAGTATCAAAATACAAAGAGAAACTGACTCAATATTATACTTTTTAAAAGAGATAACAAATAAGAAGAAACCAATATTTTTACAATCAAATTATACTTTTGAATTTTATAAAATAGCAAAACTTCTAAACAAAGTTGCAAAAAAATTATCAAAAAAAGATGAGATAAAAGCAAAACATACTGCAAAATTAACTTTAGCAAATAGACAAAAAGATGATATTATCTCTGCTATTTCTCATGAATTTAAAAATCCAATAGCAATAATTTCAGGATATAGTCAAACTTTAATTGAAGATGAAAATTTATCACCGACTTTAAAAATAAAGTTTTTAAATAAAATATTATCTAACTCAAATAAAATGTCACAAATAGTTGATAAACTAAGACTTACTTTGAAGCTTCAAGATAACAATCACAAACTAATCTTAAACAAAGTTTCTATTAAAAAAATAGTAGAAAACTCTATTAGTGATTTAAAAATAAAGTATAAAAATAGAGAAATCAAAGTTTTAGGAGTCGATAAAGAGATAAATGCTGATGAGATATTAATAGGAATTGCTATTTCAAATCTTATAGAAAATGCCTTAAAATATTCACAAGAAGATGTAATTATAGAGATAAATGAAAATTCGATATCCATTAGAGATAAAGGAATCGGGATTTCTCAAGAAAATTTGGAAAATATTTTTAAAAAATATTATAGAGCAACTAGTAATAACTGGAACAACTCGCTAGGTTTAGGACTTTTTATAGTTAAATCTATTTTGAATGTTCACAATTTTAAATTAGAAATTGACTCAAAAATTGGAAATGGATCAACTTTTAAAATATATTATTAATTTATACTTAATTTAAGCAAAAATTTAGGATAACTTAAATATTATTCGACCCTAATATTGAAAGGGAGTTAATAAATGAAATTTACTCAAATGGCGAAAGCCAACGAAATCGAAAGATCTTGGGTTGTAGTAGATGCTGAAGGTAAAGTATTCGGAAGAATTATTACTGAAGTTGCTACAATTTTAAGAGGTAAAAATAAACCTTGTTTTACACCAAACGTTGATTGTGGTGATTACGTAGTTATAATCAATGCAAGTAAAGCTAAATTTACTGGTGCTAAATTAGAAGTTAAAAATTACTATACACACTCAGGTTATTTTGGAAGTACAAAAACTCACAAAATGTCAGATATGATTGAAAAAAACCCTGAAAAACTGTTTAAATTAGCAACTAGAGGTATGCTTCCAAAAACTACTCTTGGTAAAGCTATGTTAAAAAAATTAAAAGTATATGCAGGAAGTGAACACCCTCATACTGCTCAAATTAAAGGATAATAGTAATGGCAAAAGTATATGCAACTGGAAGAAGAAAAACAGCAATAGCTAAAGTTTGGTTAGAAAATGGAAATGGACAACTAACTATAAATGGACAATCTTTAGATCAATGGCTTGGTGGTCATGATTCAATCAAAAAAAGAGT
>JAGOHQ010000087.1 GCA_017996075.1 Aliarcobacter sp. | reverse complement strand
TATTTTTACTAAATACATAAGGGTGTAAATCTTGCATTATAAAAAGTGGTTTAATTTTGTAGCTATCTAAAAAATCTAGTAAATCTAAAAAATCTTGATACTCTTCATTTTTTTCCAAAGATGGAGGTATTACTATTTCAAATGGAAAGCTATTTTTTGCAATTTGTGGTTCAACATATTTTAAATAATATTCATTGTTAATTCCAAGATTATTATTTGAAGATGAAATTTCTATATTTTTTGCTTCATTTTTTAAATCATCAAAATTCAAATCTTGCTTAAAATATTTAATATCTTGCGATTTTACATACTTTTCATCAAATTTTTCTATCATAAATTTTTTAATTTTATTATTTATATATTCATCTTTCATCTCTTTATATGGAGTTTCATATATAAAAGTTGGATCTTTGATATATGAGATATTATTTTGAATATAATCACTTATTAAAAATTTATACTTATCTTGAGTTTGACCTTCAAAATAGAGTTTATTCATCATACCTAAATTCATATATTCTAAAAATTTTGCCATAGTAAGACCGTTGTCACTACTTCCTGTAAACCAACTAGGAGATAAAAGAACTACCACTTTTGCATTTTCTCTAACTTTTTTATTATCAAAGGCTGCTAATTGAGATAATATTACAAATGATTGATGACCTTCATTTCCTTGAACTCTTAAAGGTATCTTTAAATCATTATTAAAAAAGTTTTGGGGTAAAAATTTTTGATTAGGATAAACTACTAATTCTGAAGAACCAAACAATACAATTTTTCCACTTTCTAAATCACTTTGTAGTTCAACTGTTTTTTTAAGAGATTCTAAATAAGTAAAATAATATTCAAATAATCTATCTTTTGTGAAAAAAAGTATAATAAAAACTACAAAAAATGCAGAAAATAGTGCAGAAATATTTAAAACTAGACGATTATTCACCAATTCTACTTTTTATGTAGTTAACTAATTTACTAATACTGTCAAAATTACTCTCTATAATATCTCTAGTGTCAATTTTTATATCAAACTCATCTTCTAACATCATTGCTAAATCAACTGTTCCCATACTATCAATTAAATTTGATGTATATAATGGCTCATCTATTTCAACACTTTTAAAAGCAATCTCTTCAACCAAAGGTTTAATTCTATTAGCAATATCCATTTTATTTCCTAAAATTTTTTTATCTAAAACAAACGGAATTATATTAAATATTTTAAAATTTTGAGCAAAAAAATAAAAAATATTTGTAATTTTATTGCTACTTTCTTTTTATACAATCCAGATTTATATTTAGGAGTAAATTATGATATTAAAATTTAAAGAGTTTTACCCAAAAATCGCACCATCTGCTTGGATTGCACCAAGTGCAGATTTAATTGGAAATATAGAAATAGCAGAAGATAGTTCTGTTTGGTTTGGTTGTGTTATTAGGTCTGATGTAAATGAGGTTAGAATTGGTAAAAATACAAATATTCAAGATCTATCATGTATTCATACAGATACAAATTCAAAAACAATTATTGGTGATAATGTAACAGTTGGTCATAAAGTTATGCTTCATGGATGTACTATTGGAAATAACTGTCTAATAGGAATGAGTGCTACAATTTTAGATAATGCAGTAATTGGTGAAGGAAGTATCGTAGGAGCAAACTCTTTGGTAACATATGGCAAAGTTTTCCCACCAAAAAGCTTAATTATGGGAAGTCCTGCAAAAGTTGTAAGAGAGTTAAGCGATGAGGAAGTTCAAGGTTTAATTGACCATGCAAAACATTATGTAGAATATAAAAACGAATATAGATAAGCTTAAGAAAAAATAGATATAATTTCGGTCTATTTTTTCTATGCGGATGTGGTGGAACGGTAGACACGCTACCTTGAGGTGGTAGTGCATTACGTGTGTGCGAGTTCAAATCTCGCCATCCGCACCAAAAAAGTAAATATTTTTTTAAAATATTTACAAATAAACAATAAAATAAAATTTATCATTTTTTTGAATTTACAATCAAAAATTAATTAGTAGCATTTTTTGTCTTTCAGATGCAGCAACTTTTAAAGTGGACTATAAAATAAATTTTGTTGATTCGTTTTAGAAGAATTAGAAAGCATTTTTCTCATCCATTTCCACTAAAAACATAAAGTTTTCGTTAATATTTATATAAATATTTTATCGAAAAAATGATTACAAAATACGTAAATATAGTAATTTGTAGAGTTTTTCAGAAATGACTAAATAGTCCTTTACGACCCACCAGCTATTAATTATTCAAAAATCCTAATATAACTTAATTTATTGTACTATTTAAAAAAAGATAAAGAGTACGTATGAAAATAATAAAATCTGCTACACTTGATAGTATTGAAGCCACAATTATTGATGTTGAAGCAACATTTACAAAAGGGATGCCCAGTTTTACAATAGTTGGGATGGTTAGTACTAGTATAAATGAATCAAAAGATAGAGTAAAATCTGCCCTACTTTTAAATGATTTCAAATTCCCTCCACTAAAAATAACAATAAATCTATCACCTAGCGAACTAAACAAAAAAGGTTCTCATTTTGATTTACCTATTGCTTTGCAGGTTGCTTTATTTGATGAGAAAAAAATAAGTTTTGATGATTTTTTCTTTTTTGGTGAATTAGCACTTGATGGAACAATAAAAGATACAAGTCATATTTTTGCGATAGTTTTATCTTTGGCAAAAAAAGGAGAATTAAAAAAGGTAGTAACCTCTTTTGAGAGTGCAAAAAAATTAGGAAATATACCAAATATTGATGTTTATGTTGTAAATACATTAAATAATGCAATAGAGTTTATAAAAAGTAAAGAAAAAGATAATTATTTGTATGAAAAAGAGGAAATTAAGTACGAAGTTTTAAATCTAAAAGATGAACAATATTTTTATAATAAAAAATATGATGAAGATTTTAAAGATGTTATAGGTCAAGATATGGCGAAATATGCAGCACTTATTTGTGCAGCTGGAAATCACAATTTTTTGATGGAAGGGAGTCCAGGTTGTGGTAAGTCAATGATAGCAAAAAGATTGCAATATATTTTAACTCCCATGAATCTTGAAGAGATACTTGAAAAAGCAAAACTTCAAGCACTTGATTTTAAAGATGTTGATTTTAGCCCTATAAGAGCTTTTAGAAATCCTCATCATTCAAGTACAAAATCTTCTATATTTGGGGGAGGAAGTTCAAATGCAAAAATGGGTGAAGTTGCTTTGAGCAACAATGGAGTTCTATTTTTTGATGAATTACCTCACTTTCCAAGTAATATTTTAGAAGCTTTAAGAGAACCACTTGAAGATAATAAGATATTAATATCAAGAGTAAATAGTAAGATACTTTATGAGACAAAATTTATATTTGTAAGTGCTATGAATCCATGTCCTTGTGGAAACAAACTTTCAAGCATGAAAGAGTGCAGATGTAGTGATTTTGAAGTACAAAGATATAAGAACCGTCTTAGTGAACCATTTTTGGACAGGATTGATTTATATGTTGTTATGAATGATAGTTTTAGTGATAATAAAAATATCGTAAGTTCAAAAGAACTTCATGAAAGTGTAATAAAAGCTTTTATAAGACAAAAAAATAGAGGACAAAAAGAGTTAAATGGAAAACTAAGTGATAAAGAAATAAAAAAGTATTGTATTTTGGACAATGAAAGTTCAGAAATACTTGAAAAAGCTAGAGTAAATTACTCTTTATCATTTAGAAGTATAAATAAAGTTTTAAAAGTAGCAAGAACAATTGCTGATATAAATGAAAACGAATTTATAACTAAAAGTGATTTACTAAAAAGTTTAAATTTTAGAAAAAGATAAAAAATATAGATTTTGTTTAATTACTATTAATAATTTTTTTGTAAAATCGGACAAAATTTGCTTTAAGGATTAATATATGTCACCATCAACACTGCAAATTATCGCTGTTACTATCTTTGCATTAGCAATTATTCATATTTTTTCAGTTAAATATTTTGAACATTTAGCACACAGAAGCGAAAAACATTCTGGACTTTTCCATCTTCTTGGAGAGATTGAGGTTGTATTTGGTATTTGGGCTATGATTTTAGTTTTATTTATGTTTATATTTTTGGGAAAAGAAGAGACAATGGACTATGTAAATAACAGAAATTATGTAGAAACAATGTTTGTATTCGTAATTATGGTTATTGCAGCAACTAGACCTATTTTAAATACAGTCTTATTTTTAGTAAAAAGAACATCAAATATTTTACCACTTAAAGGTGCTGCTTCTTTTTATTTTGTTGTAATGTGTTTAGTTCCACTTTTGGGTTCACTAATTACAGAACCAGCTGCTATGACACTAGCTGCACTAATTTTAAGTGATAAACTATTTTCACAAGGTATTTCAAATAAATTAAAATACATAACTTTGGGAGCTTTATTTGTAAATATATCTGTTGGAGGAACTTTGACAAATTTTGCAGCTCCTCCTATTTTAATGGTTGCAAAAACTTGGGAGTGGGACACAATTTTTATGTTTACAACTTTTGGTTGGAAAGCTATGATTGTTACTTTTATTAATACAATTTTGATTATAATTGTGTTTTACAAAGAACTTTCAAATATAAATATTAGAACAACAGTTAGTGATAGAGAGAAAATACCTTTTACTATAATTTTAGTTCACTTTGTATTTCTTTTTTTAGTGGTATATTTTGGACATTATCCAGCATTTTTTATGAGCATATTTTTGCTATTTTTGGGAGTTACATATGCTTACCAACAGTATCAAGATAGATTGATGCTGCGAGAAGGTCTTTTGGTTGCATTCTTCTTGGGTGGATTGGTGATATTGGGTGGTCAGCAAGAGT
>JAGOHQ010000086.1 GCA_017996075.1 Aliarcobacter sp. | reverse complement strand
GTTTCTCTTCCTGTTTTTAGTATTTTTGCTTGCTCTACCCATTGGTTTGCTCGTACATAGTTTGGAAGATTTAAAAAGTTTTCTATCCACTCTGCATTTTTACTAGACCAAATTGATATTTGTTCAAAATGATAAATTCCAAGTTTAAATAGTTCATTTTCTATATCTTCATCTATACTTTTTATTTTTTTAAGATTATCTTTTTTGTTTGATGTGCTTAAAACCATCGGTTTAAAGTCCAAGCTAGCACTTTTATTGAAAATAGGGTTTATTTTTATTTTATTCTTTTCTACAAAATTTGTGTTTGTATTTGTACTATTTTGTATAGCATTAAACTTCTCTTTATTACCTCTTCCAATAATATAACCAAAAACTAGACCTAAAATAAATGCAACTGATAAATTTATAACAATATATTGTGCGATTTCTACTAGCATATTATTAATCCCCTATAATAAATTCTACTCTTCTGTTTATTTCTGATAAACCATTTTCATCATCTTGTGCAATTGGTCTTTCATTTCCATATCCAACTGCTTTAATTCTATTTTTATCAATACCAAAGCTCTCTAAAATCTCTTTTACTCTATTTGCTCTATCTTGAGATATTTTTTTATTTAGCTCTTTATTTCCCCTTGAATCTGTGTGTCCACCAATTTCTATATTAAAGTTACTATTTTGTTTTAAAATATTACTAACTTCTTCTATAAGAATTTTTGATTTTTCTGTTGGTTCTACGCTTCTTCTTTCAAAAGAAATTTTATCTGTTATAAAAATATTATTAATAATAGATTGTACATTATCTTTTGATAATATTTTCTCATTTTGTTCAATATTTTCCTCTATTTTATTAGTATCTTCAGTTTTTGTAACATTTTCGTTATTTAAGTCAATTTTATTTACTTGTTTCTCATAGATATTAGCTTGAATTTCATATTTATCTATTTTTGATATAGCAGTTTTAATTAGCTCCTTATACTTATTCTCTTTTAATTCACCTTCTATAATAAGTTTATTTCCATCAAAACTTATTTTTGAACCATTTTCAAAATTATCTTTTAAATGCTCAGTAATCTCTAAAATTTGAACTAGTAAATCTTTGCTAACCTCGCTATTTTCTAAAATATTAATATTTTGAGTATTGTTTATTTTTAGAAAATCAATAACTTGTTTGGCAACTTCATTGCTTGAAAAAGTACCACTTAGAAATAAAAGATTGTTGTTTTTAGAAATAATAAATTCAGATGGTTTATAACCAGCTTTTTTAAAGAAATCTTCACCAAAAAACTGGAAAATGCCTTTTTTATCTTTTAGTTCTATATCCTCTTTTTTATTTGTAAAATAATCTTCGTAACTAAAAGTATATATAGAAACTATATTTAAAGATACAAATAAAATCAGTAAAATAAAAATCTTAATAAAAATTGACATTTTGTCCCCCATCTTTTTTTATTGCTAAATTTTAGAAATCATCAAAATCTATACTACCTTTTGAGTAGTTTACTACATTTCCTTCAAAGAAGTTTGTTCTTTGGTCGTTGAAACTAGCATATCCATCTACCCAAGGAATTGGGTGTTTTACATTGTATTCTGGCTTATATCCAACAGCATCAAGTCTTTTATCTGCAAGATATTGAATATATTGTGTAATTATTCCATCTGTAAAACCTAAAATTTGACCTTGAGTAATATATGCTCCCCAAGATGCTTCAAGCTCAACTGCTTTTCTAAACATAGATCTTACAGTCTCTTCAAGCTCTGGAGTAAATAGTTCAGGTCTTTCCTTTCTTACACTATTTATCATATTTTGAAAAAGTAAAAGATGAGTAACTTCATCTCTTTGAATAAATCTAATCATTTGTGAGCTTCCAAGCATTTTACCACTCTTTCCAAGAGCATAAATTGCTGCAAAACCAGCATAAAAATATAATCCTTCTAAAATTTGATTAGCAAAAAGTGCTAATAGTAGTTTTTCATCAGTTAATTCACCATTTGATAAATCTTCATAAACTCCAGCAATATAAGTGTTTTTTTCTCTTAATTTAACATCAGTTTTCCACATATCATATATTAAATCTGTATTATCAGAAATACTTTCAACCATTACAGCATAAGATTTACTATGATTTGCTTCTTCATATGATTGTCTACTTAGACAAGCATTTATTTCAGGTGCAGTTATATATGGATTTATATTATCCATTAGATTATTTGTTTGTAAAGAATCCATAAAGATTAATTGACTTAATACTAAATCGTACATTCTTTTTTCAGCTGGTGTTAAATACTTATAATCTTTTGCATCTTGCGTCATTTGTACTTCTCTTGGAAACCAAGTATTTGCTTCCATTGTATCCCAAAGATTTAATGCCCATTGGTATTTCATTTTTGTAAAATTTATCATACCATCAGAGTTTCCACCAAAAACTCTTCTTTCGTTTAAACTCTCTTTAGAATCTGGGTTATATATAGTTTTTCTTTCCATTTAATTCCTTGTATGCTAGTAATTTTATATTCTAGATTTTATTTACTGGCAACCAGCGCACTCCATACTTCTATCTTCTACATCATTTTTTGCTTCTGGACTTTGACTTCTTAAATAATATGTTGATTTAAGACCTAGTTTCCAAGCTAGAGTATAAATTTCGTGTAGGTATTTTCCACTTGCTTTATCTAAACTCATAAATATATTTGTTGATTGACCTTGATCTATCCATTTTTGTCTTATTGCTGCTGCTTTTACAACTTGAAGTTGGTCTATTTCAAATGCAGGAGTATAAAAAGACCAAGTCTCTGGACTTAATTTTGGAGCTACTACTGGAATTAGACCACTTAAATTTTCTTCAAACCATTTTCTTTTATAAACAGGCTCAATTGCTTGTGTTGTTCCAACTAAAATAGAGATAGATGATGTTGGAGCAATAGCCATTAGGTAACCATTTCTCATTCCATCTTTTTTAACTTTCTCTCTTAAAAAATCCCAATCGCAAGAGTTATCAAATAAATCTTTATTTACTATAGCATTTACAGCTTGTGGAGTGTGGTCATGAGGCATAATTCCTTTACTCCAATTTGAACCATCAAAAGTAGGATAAGAGCCTTTTTCTATTGCCAAATTTGAACTTGCTAAAATAGTATTGTATGAAATACACTCCATAATCTCATCTATTTTCTTAAAGTGTTCGTTGCTTCCCCAAGATATTTTACTGTTTGCCAACATTTCAGCTTCACCCATAACACCAAGACCAATTGCTCTTGATTTTAAATTTGTAGCTTTTACTTTTCTAAGCGGATAGAAGTTTAAATCAATCACATTGTCAAGCATATTTACAGCTATTGGTACAACTCTTTTTATATCTTCACTTCTGTTTATTCTTGATAAGTTTATACTTGCAAGATTACAAACAGCAGTGTCTCCATCTATTTTTTGTTTTTCAACTATAAATATTTTTTTGCCATTTATACTATCAAGGGCAGTTACTTTATTTGCTTTTTTTGTAATTCCGCCATCAACTACTACTAAATCTTCCTCTTCAAAAGTTTTGATAGTACCATCTTCAAACTCTACTTTTATTTTATAGTGATTTGGGTTTGTATTTTGAAAAATCTCTGTACAAAGATTTGAGCTTCTTATGTGTCCAGCATGTGGATTTGGGTTTGCTTTATTTGCACTATCTTTGAAACATAAAAATGGACTTCCACTTTCAAAATATGAAGTTAAAATCTTTTTCCATAAATCTTTTGCTTTTATTCTATTTTTTGTAACACTATCACTATTTTCATAAGCTATATATTTTGCTGTAAACTCTTCACCAAAATATTCACTCAAATCTTTTACTTCAACAGGGTCAAATAGTGTCCAATAAGAATCTTCTAAAACTCTCTCCATAAATAAATCACTAATCCAAAGTGCTGGGAATAAATCGTGCGCTCTTCGTCTTTCTTCTCCACTATTTTTCTTTAAATCAATGAAATCCATAATATCCATATGCCAAGGCTCAAGATAGACTGCAATTGCACCTTTTCTTGTACCTAATTGATCAACAGCAATTGCTATATCATTTGTGATTTTTAAAAATGGAACTGTTCCACCAGCAGCACTTTTATGTCCATCAATAGAACCACCAAGGCTTCTTATTTGGTTCCAATCCCAACCAATTCCACCACCATATTTAGATAATAGTGCCATTTCTTTATATCCGTCAAAGATACCTTCAATATTATCAGGACTTGAACCAATATAGCAAGAACTAAGCTGATGTCTATTTGTTCTAGCATTACTTAATGTTGGAGTTGCAAGCATAACTTCAAATTTAGAGATAACATCATAAAACTCTTTTGCTTTTTCTTGTTTTTTCTCCTCATTTTGAGCTAAAAACATAGCAATTGCCATAAACATTTGTTGTGGCAACTCTATTGGTTCACCTTTACTATTTTTTAGTAGATATCTATCATATAGAGTTTTAATTCCAAGATAATTAAATAAAAAGTCTCTGCTTGGATCAATATACGAATTTAAATCATCTAAATCATAACCTGAAGCTAAGTTTGGAATAATTCTTCCAGCTTCTATACCAAATTTAATATAATCTTTTAAATGCCTATAAGCCTCACCTTTTACTCCATAAGTTGCAATTCCAACTCTATGATATAAATCATATAAAAAAAGTCTAGCTGCAACAAAAGTCCAATTTGGAACATCAATATCAATTTTTTCAACGGCTGTTTTTATTAAAGCATCTTGAATATCACTTGAATTCATTCCATCAATAAATTTTATATGAGAGTCAAGTTCTAATTCACTTTGAGAAACTCCATCAAGTCCTGCTGTTGCTTCAATACTCATTTTTTGGATTTTTGTAATATCCAAAACCTCTTTTC
>JAGOHQ010000085.1 GCA_017996075.1 Aliarcobacter sp. | reverse complement strand
TTTTTTTGTAAATTTAGATTTTCAATATTAGTTGCTAAACTTAAATATGAATTTATAGTTTGTGAAATTAAAGATAATTTTGTTGAACTAAGAGCATATTGAGTTGCTAAAAAACTATTTTTAGCAACATCATTTAAACTTCTATTTTTACCAAACAAATCTAGTTCAAAAACAGTTCCAACAGATGCTTTATAGTTGTTTTTTATGATTTCTTCTTTTTTATCTCTAGAAAAACTACCATTTGCATCTATTTTTGGATAAAGATTTGACTCTTCAATTCTATAAAGTGATTTTGACTCTTCTACTCTTAAAAGTGCAATTTTTATATCTTTATTGTTTTCTAAAACAAGATTTACAAGAGTTTTTAAATTTTCATCTATTAAAAAACTATTTAAACTAATATTTGAATTATCTTCAGCTATTTGATAGTTTTTAAAACTTTTAGCAACTACCTCATCGCTATTTACCTCTAATTTTGGTGCCATTGATACACAAGAGCTAAAAAGCATTGATAAAGCTACGAGGCTTATAGATTTTCTAATCATTTTTAACTCCTTTTGAAAATAGTTTTGTAATTATTACAAAAAATAGTGGTACAAAAAATATTGCAAGAACTGTTGCACTTATTGTTCCACCTAAAATTGCAGTTCCTATTGCGATTCTACTATTTGCTCCAGCTCCACTTGATATTGCAAGTGGAATAATTCCAGCAATAAAAGCTAAAGATGTCATGATAATTGGTCTTAGTCTTAGTTTTGCTCCTTTTATAGCAGCTTCGATTAGAGGCATACCATTTTTATATGCACTATTTATAAATTCAACAATTAAAATTGCATTTTTTGAAGCTAATCCCATAACTGCTAAAAGTGCTACTTGAAAATATACATCGTTGCTTAGCTCTCTAAAATATATACTTAAAACAGCTCCAAAAACTCCCAAAGGAACAACCAATAAAACAGAAAAAGGAACACTCCAACTCTCATAAAGTGCAGCTAAACATAAAAATATAACCAAAAGAGAAATTCCATATAAAATCAAAGTTTGATTACTTGCAAGTCTTTCTTGATATGAAGCTCCACTATATGTATGCATTGTTCCATTTGCATTTTCATTTGCAATTTTATCCATCTCATTCATAGCAACACCAGAGCTAACTCCAGTTGCTGCACTTCCTTGAATCTCATAAGACATAAATCCATTAAATCGTGTTAGCTCTTCAGGTGCATAAACCCAAGAAAATGAGCTAAATTCACTAAAAGGAACCATTAATCCACTACTATTTCTTACTTTCCATTTATATAAATCTTCAGGACTACTTCTAAAAGGAGCATCAGCTTGAATATAAACTCTTTTTATTCTAGTTTTATCTATATAATCATTTACATAAGTTCCACCCCAAGCAGCACTTAATGTGTTATCAATATTTTTTAAATCCAATCCTAAAGATAGAGCTTTGTTTGTATCATAAGATATTTTTAATTGTGGTGACTCTTCTGTTCCATCTGCTCTTATTGAGTTTATATTTGGATTTTTATTTGCCTCTTCTATTATTTTATCTTTTACTTCTCTTAAACCTTCTCTAGTAAGATTTGAGCTACCTAATAATTGAAATTCAAATCCATCACTACTTCCTAAACCTTGAATAACACTAGGATTTATAGCAAAAACTCTTGCATCTCTTATAAAATATTTACTATTTGGGTCATTAAAAGCTTTTGTAGCTCTTTTACTTATCTCATCTACATGATTTGATTTATCTCTTAAATCCCAGTTTTTTAACGATACATAAGCAGTTCCTACATTTTGTCCACTACTTCGTGAACTAAATCCAGAGATTGTAAATATAGTATTTAAAGCATCTGCTTCTTCTATCATAAAATAATCTCTTATGACATTTGCAACATCAACTGTTCTAGAAGCAACTGCACCAACAGGTAAGGTGTACTGTATCATCAAACTTCCTTGATCCTCTTTTGGTAAAAAACTAGTAGGTAGTTTTATAAAAATATATCCAGAAGATATGATTATCACAACATAAAACATTATCCACTTTTTTTGACTATAGAGTAATTTTTCGACCCAAAATTTATACTTATTTGTAAAGTTCTCAAATTTTGTATCAAACCAAAAGAAAAAGCCACTATTTTTTTCTTGCGTTTTATCTTCATTTTTTTTATGTGGTTTTAAAATAGTTGAACATAAAGCAGGAGTTAAAGTTAAAGCAACAATTACTGATAAAACCATAGATGAGATGATTGTAATAGAAAATTGTCTATAAATTATCCCTGTACTTCCACTAAAAAATGCCATAGGTAAAAATACAACAGATAAAACAGTTGTAATTCCTATTAATGCACTGGTTACCTCTTGCATAGAAAGAATAGTTGCCTCTTTTGGATTTAGACCTTTTTCATTCATATTTCTTTCAACATTTTCTACAACAACAATAGCATCATCAACCAAAAGACCAATTGCAAGAACCAAAGCAAACATTGTTAAAGTATTTATTGTGTAACCAAAAATATTTAAAATAGCAAAAGTTCCCAAAAGCACAACAGGAACTGCAATAGCAGGAATAAGAGTAGCTCTAAAACTTTTTAAGAATAAAAACATTACAAGAATTACTAAAACAATTGCTTCTACTAAAGTTTTTACAACTTCATTTATTGAAGCTTCTATAAAACTTGTTGTATCTCTAGGATAGGCTATTTTATAACCTTGTGGCAACATATTTTCACTCTGAGCTAAAAACTCTTTTACTCTATTTGAAGTGGCTACCGCATTTGCTCCACTTGCAAGCTGAATAGATATTCCAGATGCTGGAAAACCATTTAAAGCTGTAACATTACTATAACTTTGAGCCCCTATTTCAACTCTAGCAATATCTTTTATCTTTACAACACTTCCATCTAAATTTGATTTCAAAACAATATTTTCAAATTCACCAACATTTCTAAACATACTTCTTGCAGTAACCACTACAGAGAGTTGTTGATTATCCAAAGTAGGCATTGCTCCTAATCTTCCAGCACTTGCTTGTGAATTTTGAGCATTTATAGCATTTTCTACATCTTTAGGTATTAGTTTATAAATTTCGAGTTTATATGGATCTAGCCAAATTCTCATAGCATACTGACCACCAAAAACCTGAACATCTCCAACACCTTCAATTCTTGAAATACTATCTTGAAGATTACTTACCAAAAAATCACTAATATCTGTTTTATCAGCCAAACCAGTTGAATCATACACAGATGCCATCATCAAAAAATCGCTTTGAGATTTAAAAACTCTTACACCTTGTCTTTGTACATCTTCTGGAAGTCTTGATAAAATCTGATTTACTTTATTTTGTACTTGAACTTGAGCAATATCAGCATTTACTTCTTGAGAAAAAGTGATTTTTATTCTAGAGTTTCCTGCACTACTTGAACTTGAAGAGAAATATAGCATTCCATCAAGACCAGTTAGTTGTTGTTCAATTATTTGAGTTACACTATTTTCTACTGTTTGAGCATCTGCTCCACTATATGAAGCATTTATATTTATTTGAGGAGGAACAATATCTGGATACTGTTCAACTGGTAAAATATATAGACTAATAACACCACTTATCATAATAATAAGTGAAATAACCCAAGCAAAGATTGGACGAAAAATAAAAAATTTTGCAATCATTTTTTAATCTTTGTATTGAGAGTTTAAATCTTTTAAAGAGACTACACTTCTACTATTTATCTTGTTTAATCCTTCAACTACAATTTTATCACTCTCTTCTAAACCATCAAGAATAAGCCATTTGTTACCTACTGATCTTTGTATTTTTACTATTTTTGTGATAGTTTTATTTTCAGGTGTCACAAGAGTAACGATTGGGTTTGCTTTTTGATCTCTTAAAACTGCTTGTTGTGGAATTAAAAATCCATCAATACTTTTTTTGCTTTTTAAAATTGCTTTTGTCATCATTCCAGATAATAAAAGATTGTTTGGATTATTAAATACAGCTCTTAAAGTTACTGTTTGACTACTCTCATCTACACTTAACTCTCTTGCTTCTAGTTTTCCTTTTATTGGATACAAAAAGCCGTTGTCAAACTTCAAACTAACTTCAATATCATCTTCTAAATCACCAATTGATTTTAGATTTAAAATCTCATTGTATGATTGTGATAAATCTACAAAAACTGTTTGTGTATCTCTTATATTTACAAGTTCTTCACTTTGATTTGCATTTACTAAAGCCCCAACAGTTACATTTGAAATACCAATATATCCGCTAATTGGTGCTTTTATCTCACATCTATTCAAATCTATTTTTGCATTTTCAAGCTCTGCAGCTCTTTGTTCAACCAAAGCTTTGGCTTGTAAATATGAAGCTTTTATCTCATCTGCTTCTTGTTTTGAAATTCCATCAAATTTTAAAAGCTCTTCTGCTCTTTTACTTTTTGCCTCAGCACTTATCAAACTAGCCTTTGCACTATTTAATAAAGCAAGTGATTGATTTAAAGTTGCTTTATAACTAGCACTATCAATTTTGTACAAAATATCACCTTGTTTTACAAAACTTCCCTCTTTGAAAAGTTGTTTTTCAATGATTCCAGAAACCTGAGGGCGAACAAGTGCCAACTCTTTTGCTTTTACTTTTCCTATAAGTTCAATTTCAAGATTTATTGGCTCTTTTTTAGGATTTATATACCCTACTTCTATTGGATTTTGTGCTTTTTGATTTCCATCATTTTTTTGCTCACATGAACTTAAAAAAAGTGTTATAAAAAATAATAAGAATATAGTTTTGATAGTTTTAATACTCTGCAATGCTTTCCCTTGAATAAGAATTTATGAATGTTATTATAACTTTATTAACAAAATTTTAATATTTCTATATATTGAAGAAAAATTGTAGCAAAATA
>JAGOHQ010000084.1 GCA_017996075.1 Aliarcobacter sp. | reverse complement strand
TAATGGGTTGGGTGAAAAGTTGGGTGAAAAGTTGGGTGAAACACAACAAAACATCATAAAGCTCATGAAGAACAATTCAAAAATCCCTATCACAGCACTTGCAGATGAGCTTGGAATCAGTACAACTGCAATAGAAAAACATATCAAAACATTAAAAGAGCAAAATATTATCAAACGAATTGGTGGTGCTAAAGGTGGACATTGGGAAGTGGAAAAATGAATAAAATAGAACAAAGATTAAATACACTATTTCAAGAGCATAGAATTATTATTTGGTATGATGATGGTGGAAGTTTAAAAGATGAGTTTGATTCAATCAATTTAGATATAAAGAAACTTGAGATAAACAATAATGAGTTTGGAATAAAAGTAAAAGTTCTTTATGAAGATAAAGAGTCAAGATATTTGATTTATTCACAAAATACAGAACCTTTAATGGAAGATAATTGGTTGTTGGATATTGAACAAAGTTTTCATAAATTTAGTGCTGATCCAATTTCTATGATAGTTAGTGAGCTTGAGCTTGATATTACAAAAAAAGCTTTTATTAGTGAGCATAAAGCATTTTTTAATGCAAAAACTAGACTTGATAAATATAAGTCAATTATTAGTGAAAAAGATAGCGATGAAGATTTAGTTAATAAAATGATTTGTGTTGTTTTAACTTGTGATGAAACTATTGAAGAGATTTTATTTAAACTAATCTCTAATGAAGATTTAGTACAGGAACTTGAAAAGTTTAATCTAACAAAAAAACTTCTAAAGCAGTTGGATTTAAAATATAAATATAAAAGTGAAATATTATCTATAAAAGATTTGACATACAAATTTTTACAAAACCATTTTTATTCATCTATAGATTCTAAAAAATGCGAATTAAACAAAGAAGCAACACTTTTTGTAAAGCATTGGATGGATAGCAATAGACATAAAGAACTATTTAAAACAGTATCTTTAAAAGTGCAAAATGAGTTAAATATTCAATCAATAATTTCTAGTTATGAATTATCAAATGCTATTGAATGCTCTACTTATGAAGTTTGTGAACAGTTTGTAATATCAAAATTAAGAGATTTAATAGTTAGTTCAAAAATAAATGAAAAAGAGTATGAAAACTACTTTAATAAAAGAGAGCATAAATTTTGGTATGAAAAATATGCAAGTATTTATAACACTTTCAAATATGCAATAAAACTACACTTTGGTATAAATAATTTCAAAGTTGAAATTTCTAATTTTGAAGATGGAGTAAATAAATATAGCTCATATTGGTATGAAATTGATTACAACTATAGAAAATTTATATATTTTTATAATAGAAGTGATCATAAAACAATATTAGAACCTTTAAATATATTAGAAGATGCTTATTTGAACTCATATTTAAGAGTTTTAAATGATAAATGGCAAGGTTTTGTAAAAGATTATTCAATATCTTTACCAAATCATCAAAGGAGTTTTTATAAGTCAAAAGTTCCTCAAATAGTAGGAAAAAATCAAAAAGTATTTGTAATTATAAGTGATGCACTAAGATTTGAATGTGCAAAAGAGTTGTCACAATTAATATCTTATGAAAACACTGAAAGCAGAAGTTTTAGTGTAAAAGAAAACTATATGATAAGTTCACTTCCTTCATATACACAACTTGGAATGGCTTCTTTATTACCAAATAATGAGCTTGAGATTAAATCAACTGATGATACAGTTTATGTGGATGGAAAATCTTCAAAAGGAAAAGATGCAAGAATAAAAATTCTTCAAAGTGAAGATATAAATTCAACTGCACTAAACGATGAAGAGTTTTTAAAATTAAGTAGAGAAAATGGAAGAGAGTTAGTTAAAGCAAACAATGTAATTTATATTTATCACAATCAAATAGATGCAACTGGAGATGATCCAATTACAGAAGAGAAAGTATTTGATGCTGTTGAAAGTAGTTTTGCAACATTAATAAAAATAGTAAAACAAGTAATAAATTTAAATGGAACAAATATATTTATTACAAGCGATCATGGATTTGTTTATACAAACAAACCAACACAAGATAGTGAGTTTTGTAAAATAGATACTACATTTATGGAAACTTCAAAAGTAAATAGAAGATTTATAATAGGTAAAAATTTAGAAGAAAATAGTTGTGCCCTAAAGTTTACTTCAAAAGAGTTAGGAATAAATGGGGATAATGATTTTTTAATCACAAAATCAATTAATAAGATTAGAAAACAAGGTGGCGGAAACAGATTTGTTCATGGGGGAGCTACTTTACAAGAATTAGTAGTTCCTTTGCTTGAAATTAAATATCATAGAAAAAATATGATTAGTGAAGTTGAAGCTACAATAATGCCAATTTCAACAATTACAACAAATAATGTAAATGTATCTGTTTATCAAGAAGAGCCTATTAGTGAAAAAATTAAGCCAATTACTATTAGTTGTGGATTTTATAGTGAAGATGGAATTGAGCTAAGTGATAAGCATAAAATCACTTTAAATAGTAGTGATGATGAGAACAGAAATAGAGAAAATAAGTTAAGATTTACTTTTAAAGAGATTTCAAATAAATATAGTGGAAAATTTATTAAATTTGTAATGAAAAAAGTGATTGAAAATAGTAGCGAAGAACCTATTTATAAAACTTATGATGTTAAACTACAATTAGCTTTCTTTAATGATTTTGATGAGTTTTAAAGGGGATATATTATGGGATTAAATGAAAAATTAAATGAAGTATATGCAGGACTTGTTGTAAGAAAAGATTTAACAAAATCTATAAAAGATGGTGCAAATGTTCCTATTTATGTGCTTGAATATCTACTTGGAATGTATTGTGCAACAGACAATGAAGAACAAATAGTTGAGGGTGTTCAAAAAGTAAAAGATATTTTGGCAAAAAACTATGTAAGACCAGATGAAGCTGAAATCATAAAATCAAGAATTAAAGAGCAAGGTAGATATAAAATTATTGATAAAGTTAGTGTAAAACTAAATGAAAATAAAGATATTTATGAAGCAGAATTTTCTAATTTAGGAATTAAAAATATTTTTATTGACAAAGAGCATGTTATTAATTACCAAAAGCTTCTAGCTGGAGGTATTTGGTGTATTATGACACTTGAATATTTTAGTGATGAAAACTCAAAAAGTAGCCCATTTATTATTCAAAACTTAAAACCTATTCAAATGCCAAATATGGATTTTGAATCATTTTTACAAAATAGAAAGCATTTTTCAAAAGATGAGTGGATTGATGTTTTAATAAGATCAACTGGAATGGAACCAAGTAATTTGGATGATAAAGCAAGATGGCACTTATTAGCAAGACTCATTCCTTTTGTAGAAAATAATTACAATATGTGTGAACTAGGACCAAGAGGAACAGGAAAATCATTTGTTTATAAAGAGATTTCACCAAACTCTATACTTGTATCAGGTGGTCAGACAACTGTTGCTAATCTTTTTTATAATATGGGTTCACGAACAATGGGATTAGTAGGTCTTTGGGATATAGTTGCATTTGATGAAGTCGCAGGAATTAGATTCAAAGATAAAGATGGTGTTCAAATAATGAAAGACTATATGGAAAGTGGTTCATTTGCAAGAGGAAAAGAGCAAAAAATAGCAAAAGCTTCTATGATATTTGTTGGTAACATTGATGGAAGCATAGAAAATATAGTTAAAACTTCGCATCTTTTAAGTCCATTTCCAAAAGAGATGATTGATACTGCATTTTTCGATAGATTTCATCACTATTTACCAGGTTGGGAAGTTCCAAAAATGAGACCAGAGTTTTTTACAAATGAGTATGGTTTTATTACTGATTTTATGGCTGAATGGATGAGAGAACTTCAAAAATATAACTTTTCTAATGCTATTGATAAATATTTTAAACTAGGAAGAGATTTAAACCAAAGAGATACAAAAGCTGTTAAAAAAACAGTTAGTGGACTATTAAAACTTCTATTTCCTGATGAGAGCTATACAAAAGAAGATGTAAGAGTTGCACTTGAGTATGCATTGGTTGGTAGAAGAAGGATAAAAGAACAACTAAAAAAAATTGGTGGAATGGAATTTTATGATGTAAATTTTTCTTACATTGATTTAGAAAATAGCGATGAAATTAGAATTAATGTTCCTGAAAGTGGTGGGAAAAGTTTAATTCCTGAAGGAACTTTGCCAAATGGGTCTATTTATACAGTTGCAACTAATCCAGATACTTCTCATAAAGGGCTTTTTAGATTTGATTTACAAACAATGTCAGGTACAGGTAAGCTCGATAGTGCAGGTTTTAGTAGCTCAAGTGAGATAAAAGAAGAGATTAAAGAGGCTTCAAATTATATTCAAGCAAATTTAACAAGAATTAGTTCAAGTGCAAAATATAAAGAGAATGACTATTATCTCAAAGCTACAGATTTAAATGGAATTGGTAAATCAAAAGGTATTTCTTTAGCTGTATTTATATCTTTGTGTAGTGGAATTTTAGAAAGACCAATTCAATCACAAACGGTTATATTGGGTTCTTTTAGTATTGGTGGAAGTGTAATAGCAACAGAATCTCTACCTGATGCACTACAAATTGCAAGTGATGCAGGTGCTAAAAAAGTTTTAATTCCAGTTGTTGATATGGTTCACATAGGAAAAGTTCCACCTGAATTGTTAAGTAAGTTTCAATTATTAATATATTCAGATCCAATTGATGCTGTATTTAAAGCTATTGGGGTTGATTAAAAAATTTATTTATTATCATTGGAGCCGCTTGCAAATTCCACCATCATAAACTAGTGAATTTGTAAACCTACTAAGCTTATCAAGCAGATCTTTTAAACTTTTAATCATTTTACCACTTTATGGGTCAATTTTAGATAAAAAACTATTATTGGGTGCGTGCTTGATGGTTGAGTTTTAAAAATGGCTAATTTTTAGTGTTTTT